>NZ_JBEFDG010000065.1:0-25423 GCF_040137905.1 Corticimicrobacter sp. | reverse complement strand
GCAAGTAGGGTTACAGGGGTATAGCTCAATTGGCAGAGCGTCGGTCTCCAAAACCGAAGGTTGTAGGTTCGATTCCTACTGCCCCTGCCATTCACCTTGCGAGTTGCATCTAACAGCGAGCTCGCGGATTACATGTCGAATAGCAGCATAGAAACCGTCACCAGCAGTACAGACCGGGCCAAGCTTGTCTTGGCTGTTGTCGTTGTGATTGCCGGTATTGTTGGGTTTTCCTGGTTTGGCCAGTGGCCCACTGTTGCGCGCGTAGGACTCTTCATCGGTGGCCTTCTGCTGGCCGCATTCATTGCCTGGACCAGTGAGCCTGGCAAGCGTACGTTGAGTTTTGCCGGCGCTTCCTACAATGAAGTCAAGCGTGTCACCTGGCCGACCCGCAAGGAAACCATGCAGATGACTGGCGTGGTGTTCGGCTTTGTGTTTGTCATGGGGGCTTTCCTGTGGCTGCTGGACAAGGGCCTCGAATGGGTTATCTACGGCCTGCTGCTGGGCTGGAAATAAGGGCGACAGATGAGTAAACGCTGGTACGTGGTGCATGTCTATTCCGGCATGGAAAAGAGTGTGCACAAGGCGCTGGTAGAGCGCATCGAGCGCGCCGGGCTGCAGACCTCGTTCGGTCGCATTCTGGTTCCTTCCGAGGAAGTCGTCGAGATGCGCGGTGGCCAGAAGGCCATTTCCGAGCGCCGGATTTTCCCTGGCTATGTGCTGGTCGAGATGGAACTGTCCGACGAAACTTGGCACCTGGTCAAGAGTACCAACCGGGTCACCGGTTTTCTGGGTGGCACGGGCAATCGCCCGACGCCGATTTCCGAAAAGGAAGTGGAGAACATTCTCTCCCAGATGGAAGAGGGCACTGAAAAGCCCCGTCCCAAGATTCTGTTCGAAGTGGGCGAAGTCGTACGTGTCAAGGAAGGTCCCTTCGCGGACTTCAATGGCAACATCGAGGAAGTCAACTACGAGAAAAGCAAGGTACGCGTTTCGGTGGCCATTTTCGGTCGCGCTACGCCTGTCGAGCTGGATTTCGGTCAGGTCGAAAAGACCTGAGTTTTCAACCCCGGGGAGCCTGCCGCTGATGCGACAGGCGAATGTACCCGCAAGGAGCTTCAAAAATGGCGAAGAAAATCGTCGGCTTCATCAAGCTGCAAGTGCCAGCTGGTAAGGCCAACCCCTCCCCCCCGATCGGTCCGGCGCTCGGTCAGCGCGGTCTGAACATCATGGAATTCTGCAAGGCGTTCAACGCCAAGACCCAGGGCGTCGAGCCCGGTCTGCCGATTCCTGTGGTGATCACCGCCTATGCGGACAAGAGCTTCACCTTCATCATGAAGACGCCGCCCGCGACCATTCTGATCAAGAAGGCCGCCGGTGTGCAGAAGGGTTCGCCCCGTCCCCACCTGGACAAGGTCGGCAAGCTGACCCGCGCCCAGGTCGAGGAAATCGCCAAGACCAAGGAACCCGACCTGACCGCAGCCGATCTGGATGCAGCAGTTCGCACCATCGCGGGCAGCGCCCGTAGCATGGGTATCACGGTTGAGGGGATCTAATCATGGCAAAACTGTCCAAACGCGTTGCTGCCCTGCGTCAGAAGATTGACCGTACCAAGCTGTACGCTGTCTCCGAAGCGCTGACCCTGGTCAAGGAAACCGCCACCGCCAAGTTCGACGAGTCCGTCGACGTGGCCGTGCAACTGGGTATCGATCCCAAAAAATCCGACCAGCTGGTGCGTGGTTCGGTCGTGCTGCCTGCCGGTACCGGCAAGTCGGTTCGCGTGGCTGTGTTCGCCCAGGGCGAAAAGGCCGAGGCTGCCAAGGCCGCCGGTGCCGACATCGTCGGTCTGGATGATCTGGCTGAAAGCATCAAGGCCGGCAATCTCGACTTCGACGTCGTGATCGCTTCGCCCGACACGATGCGTGTTGTCGGTGCCCTGGGTCAGGTGCTGGGTCCCCGTGGCCTGATGCCCAACCCCAAGGTCGGTACCGTGACGCCTGACGTCGCCACCGCCGTCAAGAACGCCAAGGCCGGTCAGATCCAGTATCGTACCGACAAGGCTGGCATCATTCACGCCACCATCGGTCGTGCTTCGTTCGACATCGAAAAGCTGCAGAGCAACCTGGCTGCACTGGTCGATGCACTGAACAAGGCTCGTCCCGCAACGTCCAAGGGCGTGTATCTGCGCAAGATCGCTGTCTCCTCCACCATGGGTGGCGGCGCACGCGTCGATATCGCGTCCCTCGCATCGGGCCAATAACCCGACGCAAAACAGACTTTGGGCTGTGTCCGACGTTTTTTGGTCGGACGCTGCTGTCAAAGACCGCTGGAGCAGATGCAAATCTGCTTAATCCCGAAGCCCGTATGGTTCGGATCCAGCGCAGACGGCGTCCACGGAAGATTTCTTTGCAGTACTGAAGAACTCGACCAGGTTCGCCGCATTCGGTTAACGCAAGGGAATGATCCCGAGCGTTTTTTGATGGAGTGTTCAAACCGTGAGTCTCAATCGTCAAGAGAAAGCGGTCGTTATCGAAGAAGTCGCGGCAGAAATTGCCAAGGCCAAATCGGTAGTGGTCGCAGAGTACCGTGGTCTGGACGTCGCCTCTGTCACCGTATTGCGCAAGACTGCGCGTGAATCGGGTGTGTACCTCCGTGTTCTGAAGAACACGCTGGTGCGCCGTGCTGTTGCTGGCACCTCGTTCGAGGAACTGTCCAGCCAACTGACCGGACCGCTGGTGTACGCCATCAGCGAAGATCCGGTCGCGGCCGCCAAGGTGCTCTCCGGTTTCGCCAAAACCAACGACAAGCTGGTCATCAAGGCTGGGGCTCTGCCCAACAGCGTGCTTGACCTGGCAGGCATCAAGGCCCTGGCCGAACTGCCTTCCCGCGAAGAGTTGCTGGCGAAACTGCTGGGCACGATGCAAGCCCCGATCGCACAGTTTGCGCGTACGCTCAACGAAGTTCCCACCAAGTTCGTCCGCGGCCTCGCAGCCGTGCGCGATCAGAAGGAAGCCGCATAAACCACGCTTACCTGCGTGGTCTGTGCAGCGGAATTCCGTTGAACGACCGAGCGATACCCAACCCTGGCATTATTCCTATCTGGAGTTCTTAAAAAATGGCACTTAACAAAGCTGAAATCCTTGAAGCCATCGCTGGCCTGACCGTGCTCGAACTGTCCGAGCTGATCAAGGATCTGGAAGAGAAGTTTGGCGTGTCGGCTGCTGCCGCCGCCGTGGCTGTTGCTGCTCCCGCCGCTGGCGGCGCAGCTCCTGCTGCTGAAGAAAAGACCGAATTCGACGTCGTCCTGCTTGAAGCCGGCGCGAACAAGGTCAGCGTCATCAAGGCCGTGCGCGAGCTGACGGGCCTGGGTCTGAAGGAAGCCAAGGACCTGGTCGACGGCGCGCCCAAGACCGTCAAGGAAGCCGCAGCCAAGGCTGAAGCCGACGAAGCCAAGAAGAAGCTGGAAGAAGCCGGCGCCAAGGTCGAACTCAAGTAAGACCTTTGCTTGGCTGCCCGGGGAGCGTTTTTGCGCCCCCCGGGCTTTTGCGTCTCCAGGAAACCTGATTATTACGTTGGGTACGGCCGCCCAGCCGGGTTTCCTGGAGTCGTATCCCACGGCCGTGGATTACGGTCTATGCAACCTCGAGTCGGAGTGCTCATGCCTTACTCGTATACCGAAAAAAAGCGCATCCGCAAAAGCTTCGCCCAGCGTGAAGATATTCAGAATGTACCTTATCTGCTGGCGACGCAGCTGCAATCCTACAGGGATTTTCTGCAGGCCGACATGCTGTCGTCGGATCGCAAGGATGAAGGGCTTCAAGCGGCATTCACATCCATTTTCCCGATCGTCAGCCATAACCAGATGGCGCGTCTGGAGTTCGTCAACTATGTATTGGGCGATCCGGTATTCGACGTCAAGGAATGCCAGCAGCGCGGCCTGACCTTTGCGTCGCCGCTGCGTGCCAAGGTACGTCTGGTCCTGATGGACCGCGAAGTCAGCAAGCCGACCGTCAAGGAAGTGAAGGAACAGGAAGTCTACATGGGCGAACTGCCCCTGATGACCGAAAACGGTTCCTTCGTGATCAACGGTACCGAGCGCGTCATCGTGTCGCAACTGCACCGTTCGCCTGGCGTGTTCTTCGAGCATGACCGCGGCAAGACCCACAGCTCCGGCAAGCTGCTGTTTTCGGCTCGCGTGATTCCCTACCGTGGTTCGTGGCTCGATTTCGAGTTCGATCCCAAGGATATCCTGTTCTTCCGCGTTGACCGTCGCCGCAAGATGCCGGTGTCGATCCTGCTGAAGGCCATCGGCATGACGCCGGAAACCATCCTGGCGCACTTCTTCGATTTCGACAACTTCGAACTCAAGTCCGAAGGCGCGCTGATGGAATTTGTTTCCGAGCGCTGGAAGGGCGAGGTTGCCCGTTTCGATATCACCGATCGCAGCGGCAAGGTGCTGGTCGAGCAGGACAAGCGCATCAATGCGCGTCATCTGCGCGATCTGAGCACTGCCGGCATCGAACGTATCTCCACGCCGGAAGATTTCCTGCTGGGTCGCGTGCTGGCCAAGAATGTCATCGATCCCGAAACCGGCGAGTTGCTGGCCGCCGCCAATGCCGAGATCACCGAAGGCATTCTGGCTGACCTGCGTGCCGCCGGCATCCGTGATATCCAGACGCTGTATACCAACGACCTGGATCGTGGTGCCTACATCTCGATGACGCTGCGCACCGATGACACCGCCGACCAGATGGCTGCCCGTGTGGCCATCTATCGCATGATGCGTCCTGGCGAGCCGCCCACCGAGGAAGCCGTCGAAGCACTGTTCCAGCGTCTGTTCTACAGCGAGGAAAGCTACGACCTGTCGCGTGTGGGCCGCATGAAGGTCAACAGCCGTCTGGGTCGTGGTGACGACACCAGCGGTCCGCTGACGCTGACCGACGATGACATCCTGGATACCATCAAGGTACTGGTGGACCTGCGTAACGGTATTGGCCAGATCGATGATATCGATCACCTGGGCAATCGCCGCGTCCGCTGTGTCGGCGAACTGGCCGAGAACCAGTTCCGTGCCGGTCTGGTGCGTGTCGAGCGCGCCGTCAAGGAACGTCTGGGCCAGGCCGAGACCGAAAACCTGATGCCGCACGACCTGATCAACTCCAAGCCGATCTCGGCTGCTATCAAGGAGTTCTTCGGTTCGAGCCAGTTGTCGCAGTTCATGGATCAGACCAACCCCCTGTCCGAGATCACGCACAAGCGTCGCGTTTCGGCACTGGGCCCGGGCGGTCTGACCCGCGAACGTGCCGGCTTCGAGGTGCGCGACGTGCACCCGACTCACTACGGCCGTGTCTGCCCCATCGAAACGCCTGAAGGCCCGAACATCGGCCTGATCAACTCGATGGCGCTGTATGCCCGCCTGAACGAATACGGCTTTCTGGAAACGCCGTACCGCAAGATCGTCGATGGCAAGGTCAGCGACCAGATCGAGTACCTGTCTGCCATCGAGGAAGGCAACTACGTGATCGCGCAGGCCAACGCCGCACTTGATGGCGAAGGTCGCTTCACCGATGAACTGGTGGCTTGCCGTCAGGCTGGCGAAACGCTGCTAACGTCTCCCGAGAATGTCCACTACATGGACGTGGCGCCGTCGCAGATCGTGTCAGTGGCGGCTTCGCTGATTCCGTTCCTTGAGCACGATGACGCGAACCGGGCCCTGATGGGTGCCAACATGCAGCGCCAGGCCGTGCCTTGCCTGCGTCCTGAAAAGCCTGTGGTGGGTACGGGTATCGAACGCACCGTGGCAGTCGACTCCGGCACGACCGTGCAGGCCCGCCGTGGTGGCCTGGTCGATTACGTCGACGCCGACCGCGTGGTGATTCGCGTCAATGACGACGAAAACAGCGCGGGCGAAGTCGGTGTGGATATCTACAACCTGACGAAGTACACCCGTTCCAACCAGAACACCAACATCAACCAGCGTCCGCTGGTGCGCCTGGGCGACCGTGTCGCTCGTGGCGATGTGCTGGCCGATGGTGCCTCGACCGATCTGGGCGAACTGGCACTGGGCCAGAACATGCTGATCGCGTTCATGCCCTGGAACGGCTACAACTTCGAGGATTCGATCCTGATCTCCGAGAAGATCGTGGCCGAAGACCGTTACACCTCGATCCATATCGAGGAACTGACGGTCGTGGCACGCGACACCAAGCTCGGACCCGAGGAAATCACCCGCGACATCAGCAACCTGGCCGAACTGCAGCTCAACCGCCTGGATGAGTCCGGTATCGTCCACATCGGTGCCGAAGTGCGTGCCGACGACGTGCTGGTCGGCAAGGTCACGCCCAAGGGCGAGACCCAGCTGACGCCGGAAGAAAAACTGTTGCGTGCCATCTTCGGTGAGAAGGCTTCCGATGTGAAGGACACCTCGCTGCGCGTGCCGTCGGGCATGGTCGGCACGGTGATCGACGTGCAGGTCTTTACCCGTGAAGGCATCCAGCGTGACAAGCGCGCCCAGTCCATCATCGATGATGAACTGCGCCGTTATCGTCAGGACCTGAACGACCAGCTGCGTATCGTCGAGAACGATACCTTCGCCCGTCTGGAACGTTTCCTGGTTGGCAAGACCGCCAACGGCGGCCCGCGCAAGCTGGCCAAGGGCACCGATATCAGCGCCGACTACCTGAACGACCTGGATCGCTGGCAGTGGTTCGACATCCGCTTGGCGGACGAAGAGCATGCCGTGGCTCTGGAACAGGCTCAGGAGTCCGTTGAACAGAAGCGTCACCAGTTCGATCTGGCCTTCGAAGAAAAGCGCAAGAAGCTGACGCAGGGCGACGAGCTGCCTCCGGGCGTGCTCAAGATGGTCAAGGTCTACCTGGCCGTCAAGCGTCGTCTGCAGCCTGGCGACAAGATGGCCGGTCGTCACGGTAACAAGGGTGTGGTGTCGCGCATCGTTCCGGTCGAGGACATGCCCTTCATGGCCGACGGTACCACTGCCGATATCGTGCTGAACCCGCTGGGTGTGCCGTCGCGGATGAACGTGGGTCAGGTGCTCGAGGTTCACCTCGGCTGGGCCGCACGCGGCCTGGGCGAGCGTGTCGCCGAACTGCTGCAGGATCACCAGAAGGCCGAGGCCGGCAAGGTCCGCGGTTTCCTGGACCGGATCTACAGCAGCGCCGGCGGTGTGTCGCACATCGACGAGCTGACCGATGATGAAGTTCTCGAAATGGCGCACAACCTGAAGCGTGGCGTGCCGTTTGCGACGCCGGTGTTCGACGGTGCCACCGAAGACGACATCCAGGAAATGCTGAAGCTGGCCTACCCCGATGAGGTGGCCACCAAGCTGCAACTGACGCCTTCGCGTTCGCAGGTCACGCTGTTCGATGGCCGTACCGGCGAGAAATTCGAGCGTCCGGTCACCCTGGGCTACATGCACTACCTGAAGCTGCACCATCTGGTCGATGACAAGATGCATGCACGTTCGACTGGTCCGTACTCGCTTGTGACTCAGCAGCCGCTGGGCGGCAAGGCGCAGTTCGGTGGCCAGCGCTTCGGGGAAATGGAAGTCTGGGCACTGGAAGCCTACGGCGCATCCTATACGCTGCAGGAAATGCTGACCGTGAAGTCCGATGACATCACGGGCCGGACCAAGGTATACGAAAACATCGTCAAGGGCGATCACATGATCGACGCCGGCATGCCCGAGTCGTTCAATGTGTTGGTCAAGGAAATTCGATCGTTGTCCCTCGACATGGATTTGGAGCGTAAATAATGAAGGCGCTGCTCGACCTATTCAAGCAAGTCTCGCAGGATGACCAGTTCGATGCCATCAAGATCGGACTGGCTTCCCCCGAGAAAATCCGTTCCTGGTCTTTCGGCGAAGTCCGCAAGCCGGAAACGATCAACTACCGTACGTTCAAGCCTGAGCGCGACGGTCTGTTCTGCGCCAAGATCTTCGGACCGGTCAAGGACTATGAGTGCCTGTGCGGCAAGTACAAGCGCCTCAAGCACCGTGGCGTGATCTGCGAGAAGTGCGGCGTCGAAGTCACGCTGAGCAAGGTGCGCCGCGAGCGCATGGGCCATATCGAACTGGCCAGCCCGGTTGCGCACATCTGGTTCCTCAAGAGCCTGCCGTCGCGCCTGGGCATGGTGCTCGACATGACGCTGCGCGACATCGAGCGCGTGCTGTACTTCGAGGCATGGTGCGTGATCGAGCCGGGCATGACCCCGCTCAAGCGCGGCCAGATCATGTCCGACGATGACTTCCTCGCCAAGACCGAGGAGTACGGTGACGACTTCCACGCCCTGATGGGTGCGGAAGCCGTGCGCGAACTGCTGCGCACCATCGACATCGATCGTGAAGTCGAAACGCTGCGTGCCGAACTCAAGGCCACCACGTCGGATGCCAAGATGAAGAAGATTTCCAAGCGCCTGAAGGTGCTGGAAGGCTTCCAGAAATCCGGCATCAAGCCCGACTGGATGGTAATGGACGTGCTGCCGGTGCTGCCGCCGGACTTGCGTCCGCTGGTGCCGCTGGACGGCGGTCGTTTTGCGACCTCCGATCTGAATGACCTGTATCGTCGCGTCATCAACCGCAACAACCGCCTCAAGCGCCTGCTCGAACTGAAAGCGCCCGAGATCATCCTGCGCAACGAAAAGCGCATGCTGCAGGAATCGGTCGATTCGCTGCTGGACAACGGTCGTCGCGGCAAGGCCATGACGGGCGCCAACAAGCGCCAGCTCAAGTCGCTGGCCGACATGATCAAGGGCAAGGGCGGTCGTTTCCGTCAGAACCTGCTGGGCAAGCGCGTCGACTACTCGGGCCGTTCGGTAATCGTGGTGGGGCCGCAACTGCGCCTGCACCAGTGCGGTCTGCCCAAGCTGATGGCGCTGGAACTGTTCAAGCCCTTCATCTTCAGTCGTCTGGAGCAGATGGGCCTGGCCAATACCATCAAGGCCGCCAAGAAGCTGGTCGAGCAGCATGAACCCGTGGTGTGGGATATCCTCGAAGAGGTGATCCGCGAACATCCGATCATGCTCAACCGTGCGCCTACGCTGCACCGCCTGGGTATCCAGGCGTTCGAGCCGCAACTGATCGAAGGCAAGGCCATCCAGTTGCACCCGCTGGTCTGCGCGGCCTTCAACGCCGACTTCGACGGTGACCAGATGGCCGTGCACGTGCCGCTGTCGCTCGAAGCCCAGCTTGAGGCCCGCACGCTGATGCTGGCTTCAAACAACGTCCTGTTCCCGGCCAACGGCGAACCGTCGATCGTGCCGTCGCAGGATATCGTGCTGGGTCTGTACTACGCGACCCGCGACCGCATCAACGGCAAGGGCGAAGGCATGTTCTTCTCCGACGTGCCGGAAGTGCAGCGCGCCTACGACAACCGCGAAGTCGAACTGCAGACCCGCATCACCGTGCGCCTGAAGGAATACGTCAAGGACGCCGAAGGTGAATGGCAGCCGCAGATCAACCGTTACGAAACGACGGTTGGCCGTGCGCTGCTGTCCGAAATCCTGCCGCGAGGCCTGGCTTTCGAGAACCTGAACCGTGCGCTCAAGAAGAAAGAAATCTCGCGTCTGATCAACCTGTCGTATCGTCGCTGCGGCCTGCGTGCCACGGTGATTTTCGCCGACAAGCTGATGCAGTCCGGTTTCCGCCTGGCAACCCGTGGCGGCATTTCCATCGCCATGGAAGACATGCTGATCCCGGCCGCCAAGGAAGACATCCTGAACGAAGCCAGCAAGGAAGTGCTGGAAATCGACAAACAGTATTCTTCGGGTCTGGTGACGGCGCAGGAGCGCTACAACAACGTGGTGGACATCTGGGGCAAGGCCGGCGACAAGGTCGGCAAGGCCATGATGGAGCATCTGGCAACCGAGCCGGTGGTCAACCGCCACGGCAAGGAAGTACGCCAGGAATCGTTCAACTCCATCTTCATGATGGCTGACTCGGGTGCGCGGGGTTCCGCCGCCCAGATTCGTCAGTTGGCCGGTATGCGCGGCCTGATGGCCAAGCCGGATGGCTCGATCATCGAGACGCCTATTACGGCGAACTTCCGCGAAGGCCTGAACGTTCTGCAGTACTTCATCTCGACCCACGGTGCACGTAAGGGTCTGGCCGATACGGCACTGAAGACGGCAAACTCGGGTTACCTGACTCGTCGTCTGGTCGACGTGACCCAGGATCTGGTCATTACCGAAGACGATTGCGGCACCAGCCGCGGTGTGCTGATGCGTGCCGTGGTCGAGGGTGGTGAAGTGGTCGAAGCCCTGCGTGACCGTGCGCTGGGCCGTACGCTGGTGGCCGATGTGGTCAACCCCGATACGCAGGAAACTGCCATCGAGGCAGGTACGCTGCTCGACGAAGACCTGGTGGATGAACTGGATCGCCTGGGTGTGGATGAAGTCAAGGTCCGCACGGCACTGACCTGCGAAACCCGTCATGGTCTGTGCGCCAAGTGCTATGGCCGTGATCTGGGTCGTGGCTCCCTGGTCAATCTGGGTGAGGCTGTGGGTGTGATTGCCGCCCAGTCCATCGGTGAGCCGGGTACGCAGCTGACGATGCGGACGTTCCACATTGGTGGCGCGGCATCTCGTGCGGCCATGGCCAGCAGTGTCGAAAGCAAGGCGGCCGGCAATATCAGCTTTGCCAGCACGATGCGCTATGTGACCAATCCCAAGGGGGAACGGATCACGATCTCGCGTTCGGGTGAACTGATCATCTCCGATGACAGCGGTCGTGAGCGCGAACGCCACAAGGTGCCTTATGGTGCCCAGCTGCAGGTGGGTGATGGCGATACCGTTGCCGCAGGCGCACGCCTGGCGACCTGGGATCCGCTGACCCGTCCGATCGTGTCCGAGTACACTGGCCGCGTCCGCTTCGAGAACATCGAGGAAGGCGTGACCGTGGCCAAGCAGATGGATGAGGTCACAGGCCTGTCCACGCTGGTGGTGATCACGCCCAAGACCCGCGGTGGCCGCCAGGTCATGCGTCCGCAGATCAAGCTGCTCAACGAGCAGGGCAAGGAAGTCAAGATTGCCGGTACCGACCACTCGGTGAACATCACCTTCCCGGTCGGCGCGCTGATCACGGTGCGTGACGAGCAGGACATCTCTGTCGGTGAGATTCTCGCCCGTATTCCTCAGGAATCGCAGAAGACCCGCGACATTACCGGGGGTCTGCCGCGTGTGGCCGAGCTGTTCGAAGCCCGTTCGCCCAAGGATGCCGGCATGCTGGCCGATGTCACGGGTACGGTTTCCTTCGGCAAGGACACCAAGGGCAAGCAGCGCCTGGTGATCACCGATCTCGATGGCACCAGCCACGAGTTCCTGATTTCCAAGGAAAAGCAGGTTCTGGTGCACGATGGCCAAGTGGTGAACAAGGGCGAAATGATCGTCGACGGTCCGGCCGATCCGCATGACATCCTGCGCCTGCAGGGCATCGAGAAGCTGACCCAGTACATCGTCAAGGAAGTTCAGGACGTGTACCGTCTGCAGGGCGTGAAGATCAACGACAAGCACATTGAAGTGATCGTGCGTCAGATGCTGCGTCGTGTGAACATCGTCGATGCGGGCGATACCTCGTTCATTCCGGGCGAGCAGGTCGAACGTGCCGAGATGCTCAACGAGAACGATCGTATGGATGCCGACGGCAAGCGTCCGGCAACCTACGAAAACGTGCTGCTGGGGATCACCAAGGCCTCGCTGTCGACCGATTCGTTCATCTCCGCGGCTTCCTTCCAGGAAACCACGCGCGTGCTGACCGAAGCGGCCATCATGGGCAAGGTCGACGACCTGCGTGGTCTGAAGGAAAACGTCATCGTGGGTCGCCTGATCCCCGCTGGTACCGGTCTGGCCTATCACCAGGCCCGCAAGGACAAGGAAGCCTTCGAGGCGGCAGAGCGCGCTGCGCTGCGCAATCTCGAAAACCCGTTCGAGTCCTCTTCCAGCGCAGCCGAGAACCCCTTCGAGGAAGCCGCCGATCCGGTTGCGACCGCCGAGGACGAGGCCGACAGCAACGAAGCCTGATATCCGAATCATGCCGGCCCCGTCAGGGCCGGTATGTGATGGTTTCCATTACCCCATGCCATGCGGCGAAGTGCCGCGTGTCATGGGGTTTTATTTTGGCAGTAGCCACCCTGCGGCTAGCAGGGCGCAGCTAAAGAGGATCATCGCGGGCACGGCACCGATGGCCAGCCAACGCCAGATTGGTGGAGCAAGGTGAATGGTCGAGCCCTGGCAGCGAGCCCGTGCGCGCTCGGGCGCAAGCAGCACCATGCCACAGTGGAAAGGGGTGAGCAGCGGGATTGCCACGATACCGCTCAGCAAGGGCTGGCCGGTGCGCGCACGGTGCCGCCGGTCAAGCCAGAAGTCGAACGCCAGGCCGACCAGGATGATGTAGCAGGCCGTGGCAGCGAAGAGTAAGGCGATGATAAGCAGCAGTGTGTCGCGAGCATCTGTCATTCGCGTAGTGTGCCATCCGCGGCGCTGTCCGAAAAGGCGAGTCGGGGGTTACATATCGTCCAGCGGCATTTCGCCGGCCGGCAAATGAATGGAAAAGCGTGCGCCGCAACCCGGCTGGCTTTCTATTGAGCAGTGGCCACCATGACGTTCGGCCACTTTCTGCACGAATGCCAGACCCAGCCCGGTGCCTTTTGGTGCCGTCTTGCCCGGTTCGGGGGCTACCTGCGCGAATGGCTGGAACAGTCGCAATTGGTCCTGGGCGGCGATGCCCGGCCCCTGGTCGTCGATGCGGATAATCCATTCATCGCTGACCGCGAACAGCGCGATACTGACGGTTCCACCTTGTGGACTGAACTTGAGGGCATTGTCGATCAGGTTGCTGATGGCGCGCATCAACAGCGTGGGGTCGGCTTCAAGAAAGGCCGGGCGCAGTTCGATGTTGCTGGCGAGGGTGATGTGTCGGGTTTGTGCCAGTGCCCAGAAGTTGTCGCAAGTCTCATCCAGCATGTCGGCCAGGTCGATGGTGGCCAGGGCAAGCGGCGCAGATTCGGCGCGCGCCAGTCGCATGAAGCTGTCGACCAGATCAAGCGTGCGCTGGGCATGGATTGCAATCTGCGCGGTCAGTTGCGGGCCGGGCATGGCAGTGGTCTGCGCTGCATCACCCTGTAATTCCAGCAGGGCCAGGATGGAATTCTGTGGTGAACGCATGTCATGCGAAATGAAGCGCAGGGCCTCTTCGCGCTGGCGCTCTGCTTGGCGCAACGGACTGATGTCGGTCAGCATCAGCAGCATGCCAAGCAGGCGATGGCGGACCTGGTTGAGCTGGGCTCCCCGCAGGATCATGTCGCGGCCGCAGTGATCCTTGAATTCGATACCCTGCCTCAGGAGTATTTCGTCACCCTGGCAAAGTTTTTCGAAGGCACCGCGGGCACCTGGGGCATCCAGTCGTTCCAGCAGCACCTCGAGGGCCGGGCGACCGACGGCGGTCGTATCGTCTACACCCCGCAGCCAGTCCTGTGCTGCGGGATTGACCAGCAGGATGGTACCGTCGGGATGGCAGACCATGATAGGGTCGGGGGCACCGTCAAGGCTGTCGGCAAGTGTCTGGCGCAGGATGCGCAACCTGTCCAGAGCGTCCTGGAATGTATCGATGCGCGCCTGCAGGACATCGCCCAGTGTGCCAGCGGCAAGTGGCTGGGTGTCTGTCTTGAGGGGTCGCAGCGGATCTGTGGCGAAGAACCGTTCCGGCAGTGGTGAAGGCTCGCGTTTGAGGTGGGAAATTTCCTGATCGAAGAAGCGCAGCGCAGCTTCCTGGCGCCGCCAGCTCCAGAGCGGATAGGCGAGGATCAGCACCACGAAAATGGCGGCTGGTGGCAGCCAGTAGCCGAGTGCCAGCAGTAGCGGTACGGCCAGGAACACGGCGATACCCAGCCCGAAACCGGCCAGCAGGGCACTGCGGGGCGACAGGCGCAGCAGCATGATGCAGAGTAGCAGTGTCAGGGTCATGCCGATCGTGACCAGCAACCAGGTCGGCAAGGGACGTATCCAGCGGTCATCCAGGTAGGCCTGGACCATGTTGGCCAGGATCTCGACACCCGGCATGGCACCATCCTGGTGTGAAAGCGGCGTGGGATAGAAATCTCCCAGCGCCGTGGCATAGGTGCCCAGCAGGACCAGCCTGTTCCGGAAGAATGCCGGCGGGATGTCGCCGCGCAGTACGTCCAGGTAAGAGACGACCTGGAAGGCGTGATTGGATCCGAGAAAGGGGATCAGACGCATATCCTGCGTGTCGGATTCTTTCAGGTCGGGATGGATGATGCGGGCCAGTGCCAGGGCAAAATGGCCCTGCATGGTCGCAGGCAGGGCGCGAACCACGCCATCCGGGTCGGCATGCAGGTTGATGAATCCCATGGCCGCAGCCGACTGTTCAAGCTGCTCCACGGGACGCAGCGCCGGCGCGCCATGGGCGACGCCGGTACTGACATAGGGCAGTACCACGCGGCCGTGGCGCTGAAGCGCTTCGCCCAGATGACGGTCGTCGTCGGGATACTGTTGCTCGGGTTCAGAGAAAATGATATCGATACCGACGGCCTTCGCTTCGGAAAGGCGGTCGATCAGGGCGGCATGCAGCGCCCGGCGCCAGGGCCAGCGGCCCAGCACGGCAACGCTGGCATCGTCTATGGCGACAATGACGACGGGAGAGGTTGCCGCGACCTGGTCGGCCGGCTCGATGAGCCGGTAGATATCGAGCGACCGGTCATAGAGCGTCTGGTCGATGCGTCCGAGACCGTTGAATGCGCAAAGTACCGCACTGGCTGCCAGCAGCAGTGCGGTCAGCCACAGCCATTCGCGCCTGAGATGGCGCGAGTGGCTGCGCTCAGTAGAGCGGGCTCTGGAGGAAACCCTCACTGCCCAATGCGATCGGCTGGCCATCTTCCGAACGCACATAGCGGGCGGTGATGGTAAATGGGACGGTGGTGGTTGCACCCTGAAGGCCTTCTGCGTCTACGGCGCTGACCTGCATGTACCACTCGCCGGGCGCGGCGGCCGGCAGGGCGAACCAGGGTGCGTCGGCCTGCCATTCGGCGACCACGCTGTGGCCATTGGCGTCGCTGCTCTGGCGGGCCTGATAGCGTACGGCTCCTGCGACGGGCTGGAAGCTGAATCCTTCGGGTTGCGCACGGGTGGCTGCAATCGGTTCGGGTGCAGGCAGCAGTGGGCGCACTTCACCGGCATGGCCTGTGCTGTCGACGCTCAGACCATGACCTGCGGCAACAGCCAGCTCATTGCTTTCCTGTTCCGCTGAGACATGGACGCGTCCGTGCAGCACTTCCTGGCGCTGTCCATGGCTATCGGCATGGAGGCGGAAACGCGTGCCGCGCACACCAGTCACGGCAACCGGCGTGCGGACTTCGAAGCGCCCCACACCCTGGCCATCTGGGGCAACGGTGGCATCGATGCTGCCCTGGTCGACGTGCAATACGGTGTCGCCCAGCCTGGTGCCCTGGAATTGCTGGAGATTTTCAAGGTTGAGATCGGTGCGCGAGGGCAGACTGATCAGTGTACCGTCGGCCAGTTCGAGGGTGATGTGGCTGTTGTCGCCAGTCTGGATGCGGCTGCCGGTCGACAGGGGCTGGTCGGCTGCGGCTGCCTGGCCGCCGGCAGTTGCCTGCCCCTGGACATGGATGATACGGGCCGGTGCATCCTGGCGTGGAATCATGTTGAGCGGGATGCGCAGCATGAGGCCTATCGGGACTGCATAGGGGTCGGCAATGCGGTTGAGCTGCTGCAGTGCCTGCCAGTTGTCGGGGCGCAGGGTATAACGCTCCGACAGTTGCAGCAGCGTATCGCCTGCCATGATCCGGTGCAGGAAGTACTCACCCTGTGCGCCACTGGGCTGCGCCCAGGCCGGCAGGGTACAGCCCAGGCCGAGACAGAGCAGTACGGCCAGGAGACTTCGTTCAGGAAACCGTCGATTCGTCGTTGTTGTCATGATGCGTCAATTCCAGTCGGTAGCCGAGCGCGTAGGAAGAGATCAGCCTGACGCCATTCTCGGGGCGCAATTGCAGCTTCTGCCTGATGTTGGAGAGGTGGGTCGCCAGGGTGCGCGAGGTGGCTGGCACTTCGCGATTCCAGACGGCCATGGTGATGTGGTCGCGGGACATCAGTCGACCGACATTCTGGAAAAACAGCAGCGCCAGGTCGAACTCCTTGGCGGGCAGCACAATGGTCTGGTCCTGCAACTGGACGGTTCGTTCAATGGGATCGATCCGGTAGCCGGCAATCTCGAAAGGTGCATCTTCCGTGCGGGTGGTTTGCACCCCTGCACGGCGCAGCAGCGCGTCTATGCGGGCCAGCAGCTCATGGCGGCGTACCGGCTTGATCAGGTAATCGTCGGCACCCGAGCGCAGGCCCTGGACCAGATCTTCTTCCGAGGAGCGACTGGTGACGAAAATGACGGGCAGGTGATAGCCCAGGGTGGCGCGGATCCAGCGCAGCGTATCTTCGCCGGTGATTTCGGGCAGATGCCAGTCGAGCAGGACGAGATCGAACTGTTCCTTGCCAAGTGCCGCCATGAATGTTCTGCCATCCGCGTAGCCAGAGAATGCGTAGCCCGCCTGCGTCAGGATATCCCGAAACAAATTTATTTGATGCGGATCATCTTCCAGCGATGCTATTTTAATAGAATGCATCTGTTCGATTACCTAATGTATATGGCTGAATCAAATAATCACACTCATAGTGTGATTTTCAGGTGGCGATGACGATTGTCGGATGAAGAATGGGTCTTGCTCCGGCATTGAAAATAAGTGGAGTCATCCAAAACGCCAAAAAGTGACATTTTTTGCGTGACCAAAACAAAAGAAAGATAAAGTTAACAGACCTTGACTTGGCCGTCTTTGTCCTAGCCGTCATTCTATCAGGTGGTTTGAATGCGTATAGTGTTTCCTTCCGGAATCGACCGATGATAGATACTCATATTATTTTGCTGGAAACCAGAACTGAACTGAGTTCTTCTCTGAGCCACATGTTGGCGCAGAGTGGTTTTTCTGTTCATTCATGTCAAAACGTGCCTGAATTGTTTCGTCAGGCAGAAAAAGGCTGTGACATTATTCTGCTCGATATCGGACAGCCGCTTCTGGATGGCTTTTCGCTGTTACCGCGCCTGTCCGAAATTGCCAGGGCGGGTGTGGTGGTGCTTGCCGAGGATGCCGGTCTGGAAGTTCGCCTGCGCGCATTGCAGAGCGGTGCCGATGCCTGCCTGATGCAGCATGGCGACCAGCGGGAACTGGTTGCCGTGATTCTGGCCCTGATCCGTCGAGACCGTCGTCGTGCCGCGCCCGTTGTTGATCGCAGCGAAGCCGCCGATCCGGTACAGGTCGCGTCCGTGGGGGCCTGGCACCTGCGTGACCGTGGCTGGACGCTGGTGTCGCCGTCAGGGTCTACCGTATCACTGTCGGCGCGGGAGCGCATGGTGTTGCAGGAGTTGCTGGCCGAGCCCGGTCATCCGGTTGACCGCCTGAGGCTGAACGAATTGCTGTATCCCGGCAGCGAGGCACAGCAGCGCTCTCGCAGTGTCGATGTGATGATCAGTCGACTGCGGCGAAAGGCGAGTTCCTATGGGCTTGAACTGCCGATCCGGACCGTCTACGGCGGTGGCTATCTGTTCGTGACGGAGTAGGCAGGCCTGAAAGGCTCTGGTCAGGTTTTCGCTGCAGGTACGGCGAACAGGCCATACCTGCCTGGTCCGGCCTATTGTCCGGTTGTTTTGCGTGACAAAGTCTTCGGCAGCGGGAAGGCGACATTTTCTTCCAGTCCTGCCATCTTTCGTACCGAACTGGCACCCAGTTCCTTGAGACGGTGGATGACCTGGTCAACCAGCACGTCAGGAGCCGAGGCTCCGGCCGAAATACCGATTCTGCCGCGACCTTCCAGCCATGCGGGATCAATCGAGTCGGCCCCATCGATCAGGTAGGCTTCGATACCCTTGCGTTCCGCCACTTCGCGCAGCCGGTTTGAGTTGGAGCTGTTTGGGCTACCCACGACCAGGACCAGGTCGCACTCGGGGGCCATGACCTTGACGGCATCCTGGCGATTCTGCGTGGCGTAGCAGATATCGCTTTTCTTGGGCTCGGCGATATCCGGAAAGCGCGCCTTGAGCGCATTGGCCACGGCCAAGGCGTCATCGACCGAGAGGGTGGTCTGGGTGACGTAGGCGAGGTTGTTCGGATCCGAGACTTCCAGCGCCGCGACATCGGCTTCGGTCTCGACCAGGTAGATGCCGCCATCTGCCTGGCCCAGCGTGCCTTCGACTTCGGGGTGGCCCTTGTGGCCGATCATGATGATTTCGCGCCCGGCCTCGCGCATGCGGGCCACTTCGATGTGGACCTTGGTGACCAGCGGACAGGTGGCATCGAAGACCTGCAGGCCGCGCGCCTCAGCGTCCTGGCGGACGGCGCGCG
This sequence comes from Corticimicrobacter sp., assembly GCF_040137905.1. NCBI lineage: Bacteria > Pseudomonadati > Pseudomonadota > Betaproteobacteria > Burkholderiales > Alcaligenaceae > Corticimicrobacter > Corticimicrobacter sp. The sequence goes on along the minus strand of NZ_JBEFDG010000065.1, from coordinate 6,998 downwards.
AAACACCGTGCGCCGAGAAAATGACGATGGCCCCGGTGGGGGCCTCGTCGAGTTCCTTGATGAATACGGCACCCTTGCTGCGCAGGTTTTCGACCACGTAGCGGTTGTGGACGATCTCATGGCGGACGTAGATGGGCGCGCCGTGCAGCTCAAGCGCGCGCTCGACGATATCGATGGCGCGGTCCACGCCTGCGCAGAAGCCGCGGGGTTGGGCCAGCACGATCTCTGCCATCAGAGTATTCCCAGAATCTTGACATCGACTTTCAGGGCGATGCCGGCCAGCGGGTGGTTGAAGTCGAACAGGGCACCGTCGTCACGCAGCTCCTTGAGTACGCCGGAATAGCGCATGCCGGTGGGTGCCGTGAATTCGACCATATCACCCGGCGTGAGTTCGCTGTCGGGATCGGCGTGCCGTTCGAGCATGTCGCGGGTGATCTGCTGGAGCAGGTCCGGATTGCGCTCGCCATAGGCGTCGGCTGGTGCCAGCGTGAAACTGAACTCGGCATCTTCGGGCTGGCCGAGCAATGCGGCTTCCATGCCGGGTGCCCACTGGCCATTGCCCATCTGCAGGGTGGCGGGCCGACCGGTGAATGTGTCGGTGAACACCGAGCCTGCGCCGGGACCGGAGTCCAGCGAGATGCGGTAGTGCAGGGTCAGGTATGAATCGGGCTGGACAGAAATGTCCACCTTGTCGGTTGCGTCGCTCAAAGTTCTGTCATCCTGAAGGCATGTGCAAAGCCCCGATTTTAAGGCCAAACCATGCCAAGTCCCGATTTCTCCCCGCTTTCCGTGCGGAATCCCGATACCGGTATGCCGCGCGAGCGGCTGTTGCGCCATGGGGCCGCTGTCCTGAGCGATGCCGAGTTGCTGGCAGTGATCCTGCGCACCGGTGTAGCAGGCTGCCCGGTCGTGGCACTGGGACAGCAGTTGCTGCTGCGGTTCGGCGGCCTGCGCGGCCTGTTTGGCGCGGATCTGGCGGTATTGCAGCGGGTGCCTGGACTGGGGGCTGCCAAGTCCTGCCAATTGGCGGCCATCATGGAACTGTCGCGCCGTACCCTGGGCGAGGAACTGGGGGGCGGTGATGTGCTTGATGCGCCGCAGCGGGTCAAGGAGTACTGCGCGCTGACGCTGGGACATCGTCGCATCGAACACTGCATGGCGCTGTTCCTGGATAACCAGCACCGTCTGATCGCAAGCGTTGAGCTGGCCAGCGGTACGCTCAACCAGGCAGCGGTCTATCCGCGTGAGGTGGTGCGCCAGGCATTGTCGCATCATGCGGCGGCATTGATCCTGGCACACAACCATCCGTCTGGTTCGGCAGAGCCGAGTCAGGCCGACCTGACCCTGACCCGGCATCTTAAGCAGGCACTGGCGCTGGTCGACGTACGCCTGCTCGATCATATGATTGTGGCCGCTGACCAGGTGATTTCACTGGCCGAGCGCGGCCAGATGTAGCGTGCCGGGTCGGCCAGGGCGTCGATCAGATCAGTTCGACAGCCATGGCGACGCCTTCGCCGCCGCCGATGCACAGCGAGGCAATGCCACGCTTGCCGCCGCGCTGGCGCAGGGCTCCGATCAGCGTGACCAGAATGCGGGCACCGGATGCACCGATGGGGTGGCCCAGGGCCGTGGCACCCCCGTGGACGTTGACCTTGTCATGCGGCAGATCGAGTTCCTTCATGGCCGCCATGGCGACGACAGCAAAAGCCTCGTTGATTTCATACAGATCGACGTCGGCAGCCTTCCAGCCGGTCTTTTCGAACAGTTTCTGGATGGCACCGACCGGAGCCGTGGTGAACCATTCCGGGGCCTGTGAGTGCTGGCTGTGGCCGACGATGCGGGCCAGCGGCTGCAGACCGAGTTTTTCAGCGGTCGATGCGCGCATCAGCACCAGGGCGGCGGCACCGTCGGAAATCGATGACGAGGTTGCGGCGGTGATGGTGCCGTCCTTGGCGAAGGCCGCGCGCAGGCTGGGGATTTTTTCGGGCATGGCCTTGCCGGGGGCTTCGTCGGTATCGACCAGTACGTCGCCCTTGCGGCCGGGCACGCTGACCGGCGTGATTTCCCACTTGAAGCTGCCGTCTTCTACGGCGGCGCGGGCGCGACGCAGCGATTCGAGAGCAAAATTGTCCTGTTCCTCGCGGGTGAAGCTGTATTTATTTACGCATTCTTCGGCAAATACGCCCATGGCCTTGCCGCGATCATAGGCATCTTCCAGTCCGTCGAGGGCCATGTGGTCATAGACCGTGCTGTGGCCGTAGCGATAGCCCTGGCGGCCGCGCAGCAGCAGGTAGGGCGCATTGCTCATGCTTTCCTGGCCGCCGGCGACGACAACGTCGGTGCTGCCGGCCAGCAGCAGGTCATGGCCGAGCATGGCGGCCTTCATGCCCGATCCGCAGACCTTGTGGATGGTGCTGCTGCTGACACTCTGCGGCAGGCCCGCGCCCAGCGTGGCCTGGCGTGCCGGGGCCTGACCCTGGCCGGCCTGCAGTACGTTGCCCATGATGACTTCGGTGACCTTGTCGCCCTGGATGCCGGCGCGCTCGACGGCGGCCTTGATGGCGGTCGCGCCGAGCTGGTAGGCGGGCAGGCCTGACAGCGTACCCATCATGCCACCCATGGGGGTGCGGGCGACTGAAACGATGACGATAGGATCGGACATTGAATCTACTCCTGAAGGGGGTGAGAGATAAGGGCTTCCATACCCAGTGTATTACAAAATTAAACAAAACATTTGTCTTTGAATATCAGGCTGAAGCGCCGCTTCTGGTCGTACGGGAAAATGTCCTCGATGCGGCCCTGGGATACGCGGGTGCGGCAGGTCTGCCACCAACCGGCATCAAGCAGGTCGGCATGATGGCGCATGAAGGCGGCGCGTACGCGCGGGTCGCCCAGCAGGAAGCGGCCGAACTCTTCCGGGAACACATCGTTGGCACCGACGGCATACCAGGGTTCGCTGGCCATCTCGGCTTCCTCGTTCGGCGGCGGCGGGATGTGGCGGAAGTTCATCTCCGTCATGCGCTGGATCTCGTCGTAGTCGTAGAACACGACCCGCCCCAGCCGGGTGACGCCGAAATTCTTGTAGAGCATGTCACCCGGGAAGATATTGGCGGCTGCCAGTTCGCGGATGGCATTGCCGTATTCGCGCACGCCATGCTCCAGGCGCTCTTCCCCGGCCTGTCGCAGATAGATATTGAGGGGGGTCATGCGGCGCTCGATATAGACGTGGCGCAGCACGATGCGCTCGCCATCTTCTTCGATCAGGTTGGGGACACGGGCGTAGAGTTCCTCGAGAAGGGCGGGGGAAAAGCGATCGCGGGGCAGCGCGACCTGCGAGTATTCCCAGGTATCGGCCATGCGTCCGACTCGGTCGTGCAGCTTGACCAGGTGGTACTTGCTGCGGACCGTGGCATGGTCCATGCCGTCTTTGTCGATCCGATCCTTGATCAGCTTGAAGACATAGGGATACGAGGGCAGGGTGAAGACCGTCATGACCATGCCCTTGATGCCGGGCGCGACCTCGAACTGGTCTTTCGAGTGTGCCAGGTGCTGCAGGAAGTCGCGGTAGAAAAGGGTCTTGCCCTGTTTCTGCAGACCGATCATGGTGTAAAGCTCGGCCTTGGCCTTGTTGGGCAGCAGGCTGGAGAGGAAATCGACATAGGCGGCGGGCGTCTCCATGTCGACCTGGAAGTAGGCCCGCGTGAAGCTGAACAGTGTGCCCAGCTCGTGAGCGGAGAACAGCAGGGCATCGAGATGAATCTGGCCGGCCGGATTGCGCAGCAGCGGAATGCAGAAGGGATAGGTCATGCCCTGGTTGACCAGCCGGCCGATCAGGTAGGCACCCTTGTTGCGGTAAAAAAGAGAGCCCAGCACATGCAACTGGCAGTCACTGCCCAGCCGTGGCCCCATGTTGCGGGTGAGCGTGTTGCGCAGCCGCTGGATGGCGATCCGGGCCAGCCGGTCGATGTCGCGCGGCAGATCCTCGAAGGGGGCGGCCAGGCCGAAATCGCTCAGCATGCGATGCAGGCTCCGGCGCAGGCCTTCGGCCAGGGGATAGTAGACGCGATAGGATGGCAGCGTGCTGTCCAGGTAGTCGGTGGCGATGGCGGGCCGCACGAACATGACATCGTTCTGGAAGTAGTCGCGGTGCAGGATGCGGCAGGAAACCGAGTTGAAGAAAGTTTCGGCGCATTCCGGCTGGCGATGTCCGCTGTCTCCGAGCAGGGCTACATAGGCGTGGCGCACGGCCTGCCAGAACTCCCGGTCGCCGGGTGCGGCGCTGGCCCTGAGGCGATGCGCGCATTCGCGGACCCGGGCATCGTAGTATTCGATCCGTTCACGGGCCAGGTGCTGGATGGCATGCCAGTTGCCGGACTCGAACAGCGACTTGGCCCGCTGCGCGCTGTAGCGAAAGAGGGCGTAGTGGCGGTCAAAGCCCGCCAGGATGGCGGCAGCCACCTGGGCAGGGAGCTGCGCCGGCGTGGCTGCCGGCTCGATGTGCAGGTTGTCTCCTGAAAAGCTCATGCCATGGCGTCCTGAATGTCGATACACCTGGTATCGCAGGGGGCGTGGCCCGCTGCGCTTTTTTCTATTTCTCCATTCTCGCCGCAATAGGCCTGTTATGCATAGGGGTTTGAGCTTAGGGCTGGATTGGCATCGCGTGCCAGGTAGCGGTGCAGGGTACTGCGGTGGATGCCCAGGCTGCGTGCCGCACGGGAAATGTTGCCGCTGTGTTCATGCAGCGCTTGCCTGATGCGCTGCGCACTGAGTGCATGCAGCGTGGCTTGTGGGCTGTGGTCTGAGGCAGCATGCCGTGGCAATGTGTGTGTGTCTGTGGCGGGTTGAGCCACCATGCCGTGCGGCCAGGAAGTGGGCTGGAAACCATCCGGCAACCCTTCGGCCATGACGAGGCTGCCGGGCGGATGCCGCAGCACCAGCCCCCGGAGCAGCGCCTGCAGTTCGCGATAGTTGCCGGGCCAGCGGTGCGCACACAAGGCATCCAGGGTACTGTCATGTAGCGTCATGCCCTGCTCGAGTGCGCCGTGGCGATTGAATTCGGCACACAGGAAGGCACGCAGGTCGCTGCGCTCGCGCAGGGCCGGCAGGCCTATACGGTGATCCTGCAGGCGGTAATACAGGTCGGCGCGAAACTGGCCATCCTGTACGCGTTGTGCCAGATCCTGGTTTGTGGCGCTGATCAGCAGAAAATCGACGGGAACGGACTTGTCGGCACCGAGCGGCAGGACTTCGCGCTCCTGCAGAACCCGTAGCAGGCGGGTCTGCAATGGCAGTGGCATGTCGCCGATCTCGTCCAGGAACAGGATGCCGCCGTTGGCTTCGCGCAACCGGCCGCGTGCGCCCTGGCGCAGGGCACCAGTGAACGCGCCAGCGGCGTAGCCGAACAGCTCGGCTTCGATCAGTGTGTCGGGCAGGGCTCCGCAATTGATGGCGATGAATGGCTGGTTGCTGCGTGTGCTGCTGGCATGGAGCCGGCGCGCATAGACTTCCTTGCCGGTGCCGGTCTCGCCTTCGAGCAGGACCGCGAGCCCGCCCTGCAGCGCACGCAGGGCGGTGCCGAAGCCGGCACGCAGCATGTCCGGCAGATCGGGCAATGCATGGCTGCCAGGCAGCCCGTGTCGGGCAGCCATGGCGACATCCTTGTGGTGGCCCTGCCTGGGCAGGTGGGCCATGTGTGGGTCGGATTGCTCGCTGCGGCGCAGGGGGCCCTGATCCTGCTGGCGTGGCGAAGCCATGCCGGAGGCGGGGCGCCTTAGCTGGATGAACAGTGGCATGCCACGTGGCGTGCGCAGCGTGCATGTATCGGGTGCAGCCTGCTGCCAGCCGTCGCCCAGCCAGGCCTGCACGGGTTGGTCGATGAGTTGTGTCCAACTCGTGTCCAGTTGCGCGATGGCGGCGTCGTTGGCACCGACGATGTGTCCATCGTGAATCATCAACTGGGCGCGCTCGATCGAGTCGAGCATGGCATGCTGGCGGTGGAATACCAGCAGTTCGGGCTGTTCCCCAGCCTGTTCCATGATGCGATTGGTGACCTGCCGGGCAAACATCGAGGCGAGCTTCAGTGCATAGGCGTGCAGCCGGCCAGCTTCGCAGGAGATATCGAGCACGCCCAGGATGTCGCCACGCGGGGACCGGATGGGCGCACCATGACAGCTCAGGATGCGGTTGCGCGGTAAAAAGTGCTCGCTGCCATGCACGCTCAATGCTTGCCCCTCGACCAGTACCGTGCCGACACCGTTGGTGCCACGATGTGATTCGGCCCAACTGACGCCGGGTCGCAACGCGACCTGGTCGGCGCGGTGCAGAAAGTCGGCATTGCCCCGCGTCTGGAGGATGATGCCGGCAGCGTCGGTCAGTACCACGATACCGGCGGCACTGCCGACCAGTCCGGCCAACGTTTCGATTTCAGGCTGTGCGGCATACAGCAGGCTGGCATGTTGTGCACAGCGGTCGGCCAGGTCGACGCGGGCCAGCATGACCGGCTCGTCCGGCAGGTCGCGTTGCTGGTGGCAGCGCGCCCAGGAGCGGAGGATGGGCGAGGTTCCGGGCGTGTCGGACAGATCCACGCGCGGTTCGTAGAAATCGGTGCCGTTCATGTCTGGTTCCTTGGTAGTTGCAGATCGCGACACTTGTGCCGCCTGCTGCGACAGTCATGTGTCGCGAAGTGCGACAGTTTCCGGAAAGGAACGGGCCGTGTGGCCGGTTCTGCCGATTATGCATCAAAGGCGGCTGCGTACGTCCGGGACTACGGGTAAGTCCCCGGGAGGTTGTTGGCACGCTAATTGCTTGCATTCTCATTGACTGCCTGCAATGGCAGTGCTGTTATCAATATTAGTTCTTATTCATAATAATGTGCAGGAGACATGTGATGAATCTGTCCGACCTCAAGCAGTTCGGGATTGACCTCGATTTTCCCTTCAAGAGCAAGTACGAGAACTACATTGGCGGCAAGTGGGTGGCCCCGGTATCGGGCAACTACT
>NZ_JBEFDG010000064.1:0-19631 GCF_040137905.1 Corticimicrobacter sp. | reverse complement strand
CCGGGTTGGCGTAGATTTCACCATGGCCGAAGCCCAGTTCTGCGAGAGTGGGCGTAGCCGTTTCGGGGCGGGCATCCGTCTCGCCAACCCATCCGCTGCCAGTACCACCGAGATTGAAAAGCTTTTTCCAGCCCGCCTTGCTTGTGGGCTGCACCTGGGCAAGCTGGCGCATGGGCGACTCTTCGCGCAGCCGGTCGGTGATGGTGCGATCCCATTCGACCGGCGTGAGGTAGCCACCCTCTTCTGCTGCGCCCTTGTTCATGGACGCCTGCACTTCACCCTTGCGCATGTGCGCCTGGAACGCGCTGGTGTATTCGGGGTCCTTGGGACCGTTGCCGGTCGTAGCACCGCCCATCTGCGCCGACGCCATGCGCATATTCAGCTCATCGACGGTTTTCTGCAGACTGCCGATATCGGAATTGATGCGTTCGACCTTGAGCGCTTGCAGGGCATCATGATTGCCCTTCTTGACCTCATCCAGCTGCTGCTGGTGTTCGGTCTTGAAGTCGGCGAACGCCTTGTTCAGCGCTTCGATGGTCTGTTTCAGTTCGGCCTGGGAGGGCGCAGCCTCGGCACGCACAGCCATGACACCACGGGGAATAGATTTCTGTTTCATATGGTTCCTTGCACTGTAGAAAGTAGGGTTTGCAGCGACGCTGCAATGTCGGCACCAGCGCTGGGCATGGCAGAGTCACCGGCAGCGCTCGGCGTACCGGAAAAAAGGTTCTTGAAAACATCACGGCGCATCGAGCGCGAGTGCCCGGCTTTCGCCATGGATGCCTCCACCAGGGCCAAATACTTCTTGTTGCCCTGCGCGTTGGTTTCGTGGGTAATTTGCGACGCTTCCATCAGACCCGTCGCAAAGCCATCATCAACAGCCTGGCTCGCGTTGATCCAGGTTTCCTTATCCATGAGCGCTGCGGTCTGAACCGGCGTCATGCCCGAACGAGCCGCGTAGACATCCGCCATAGCGGCGTCAAAGGGTGCAAGCTGCTCGGAAGCAGCCACCATGTCGTGCCGGTTTCCGATTGCGATGGCCCAGGCGTTATGGATCATGAGGAAAGCACCATCACCCATTAGGATTTCGTCGCCTGCCATTGCAATCACCGATGCCGCAGATGCCGCCAGGCCCATCACCTGGACAGTCACCTTGTGTGGATGGGCACGCAGCAGGTTGTAGATGGCTACGCCCTCAAAAAAGTCACCACCAGGCGAATTGATGTTCACAGTGACATCACGTCCGCCAATGGCACGAAGCGCCGCCGAGATACGTTTGGCTGTCACCCCTTCGCCTTCCCATGACCAGCCGATCGTGTCATAGACCGATATCGTGGCATCCTCACTGGACGCGGCACGAATAGCAGGCTCCCAACGCTCCAGAGCATCCGGGCGTGCATCGAACTGGACTCGACTGATGGCACTGGCCTTGATTTCAGGCAGTTTGAGCAGGCTCATTCTTGGTTTCCTTCTGGTTGGATCGAGGCGGCAGCTTGTCTGCCGTTGGATCATCAACACGCGGCAGATCCTGCCAGTCGCGCACCTCGTTTTGCGTGTACCAGGGGGCATGACCACCGGCCCCCATGCCCTTGGCAAACGCCTCGGACTGGTCTTTCAGGGTGCCCCGCAGCAAGGCACGTTCGTTGAATTTCCAATGCAGCTCATCCTGGTCATCCTCGGTAAGCAGCACCCTGGCCAGGGCTTCCTCCCAGGCTGTAAACCAGTGCTGCAAGCCGTACTGCAGAAAGAAGATGTTGAGCTGCTCGATGCCACTGCCCCAGCTTGTGTCATCCATCATCAGCAAGGGGCGCGGCACACCGAAAGATCGTGCAACCTCCTCAATCTGATGATTGCGGTTCTCGATCTGCTGCGAGTCGGCTGCTGAATCGGTAAATTTCTTGGCCGTTGCTCCCTCTTCGACAAGCATCCACTTTCCGGCGTTTTCTGCCCCGGAATGTTCTTCGCGCAATGACTCTTTCAGCCGTCTGTAGGCGGCATCCGACAGCGTTTTGGGGTGTTCCAAAGCCCCACCCGCCATGACACCTGTCCGAAACAGCCTGGCGGCTGCCCGCTCAGTCTGCTGCGCCAGCGCAATCGCCTCGCGGGCCAGACGAACACGGCTCAGGCCTTGGATGCCGTCTGGCGTCAGGTCGCGCAGGTGGAAAACCTCATGCGCCTGCAGCTCGACCTGATTGCCGTCCTTGCGTGTGTACCGGTACACCATCCGCCAGTCATCGGTGAGCTTCGGATCAACTGCATCGAAGTCCAGCGGCACCAGAGCAATCGGACGTCCTCTTGACCACACCACCCGTGCATAAGCATTTCCGTTGATCAAGGCGCTCAGTTGCATCTGCGACTTGAACTCGTAGGGAGTCTGCCAACCGTTGGGCCGGGTGCGCAGCAGTCGATATGCTGGGTGCTCCTTCGCCGGGGCCTTCGTCTCGTCCCTCCTGATCAGGCTCAAGGGCAGCATGCCGATGGACTCGGAAATCAGGGACACGCACCGCAGCACCGCCATGTTGCGCAGTGCCTTCATGCCTCGCACGTACTGACCAACCGCAGGATCGCCACCTCGGATGTATTCCAGCAACGCCGGATCATCAAGACCAGAGAACTTCACCCCCGGCGCGTCATCCTGCGCTGATGCCTGAGGGCGCGACTCGGCCACCGGCTCAGGCGAACGCCGGAAAAAGTTGAACATGCGCATAAAAACCTCAGGCGTAGCGAATGCCACGCGATTCGTAAACAGAATTGCCCTGCGCCTCAGGCTCCAGCGCCATCATCGTCACGGCATCGAACAGCGCCATTACCGGGTCAATCTTGGCCTTGCCACTGGCTGCCTTCGTCACCAGGATGGCATTACCTCGATCTTCGATCCGGGCATTACTCACGCACCAGGCCATCATTGGTTGACCTGCATGCAGCAACTCGCCGCCCGCCAGACGCCGTTCAGTTGTCTTGATCGCACCATTGAGCGTGTACCCCTGGCGTACAGATGTGATCTGATCGACAGTGAAGCCACAGTCTGGGGCCGTCAGCGCCGTCACCACATCAGCAATACCAGACGCATCAACACCGATGCCATACTTCTCCGGCAGCAGGCCTGCATCACGAATACGGCAAATGATGCGCGCCACTTCGTCCACGTCATCCCCTGGCCGCTCAACAAGGACCAGATCCCCTGCCCGTGCAAAATCCTGAAGCCGGGGAGCTATCTCTTGGCGACGATCCAGCACGATAGGGTGAGCCCAAGCCCGTCCCCAGTGCAGCCAACGCCGGGTTTCCCGCTCACGCCCAAGCACGGCCAGTCCAAGCAAGTCATCCAGGCCGCCACCATCGACGCCCACCGTCACCACTTCACTACGATCCAGCAACGCCTCAAACGTCAGCGTCTTGTCGGCTGCCGGCAGCCAGAAATCAACCCCGGCCCAGCGATCAGATCGCAGATTCAGGCCGATCTCTATATTCAGATGCTTTGCCAGGAACTTCTGCAGCGATCCGTCAGCCTTCATCTGCTGCTTGCGCAACTGATCGGCCAGCCAGTCGGCATTGACCGACCGCCCCAGGTTCGGATTCGTGATGTAGAAGTTCTCAGGCCGGAGGTAGGCCGTTGAATCGACCATCTCCTGCGGAAACTCATACAGCACGCCCAGTGATCGAGGGTCATGCACCACGCCATCACGGACATTGCGGAAATAGTCCAGCTTGTCCTTGAACACACCAGCGGGCGGCTCATCAGACTGGGTGGACAGGTAAATCACCCACCCCTCATCACGCGACACCTGGCCGCCCGTTGCCTCCATCAGCATGGCATCCGCATTGGCACGGCTGCCGAAAATCCAGACCTCATCAACCAGGATGCGCCCAGACTTCTTGCCAGACACCGTATCCGTGTCGGCAGCAACCACTTTCAGCGACGCCCGGGTGATCCGATGCGTGATGGTGCGGATATGATCCTGTACATGGAACATCTCCGACAGTTCCTCATCGGCCCGTACCATACCTGCGGCCGGCTTGAACGAGTTGTCGGCCACTTCCTTTGTCGGAGCCAGGATCAGATGCTCTTCCTCATCCCGCCAGCAGAGGATAAGCGCGGTCAGCATAATGCCGGCCGCAATCGTCGACTTCGTGTTCTTCTTGCTGATCAGCAGGAAGAATTCGCGGATCAACTGGCTTCCGGTCTCCGGATCGTTGGCCCCGAAGATCGCAGCCACGAAGTCGAACACCCACTCGTCACTACACTCGCCGAAAGTCGGCTTACCCGGCAGGTCAACAACACGCAGCTGCTTGAAGATGTGCAGCGCGGCCTCGCCTTGCTCGGGGAAAATCGGTGGCGGAATAATCGAGCGGCCAGCACGCAGCCGCTCTGCCCAGTCCGGGCAGGCTGTTGACCATTCCATACATTACTTCCCGCCATTGACTACACGCAGGCCAGGCGGCGCAGCTGGCCGGCCAAACTTTCCACCCGCTGCTTTCGCTGCCGCCTCCTTCTGTGCGTCCTTCTTGCCCTGCTCGGCGACCTTGCCATGGACGAATGGCATCAACGCCTTCGCCGCCTCCATCCTCAACTTCGGTTCCTCGTTGGCGTCGTTCATGATCGCAATAAGGATTGCCTTGGGATCTGACGTCAGGCCCAATGCCTTGATCCCAATCGCCGCCAGCAACTCCGCACTGGCCACGTCATTCGTTTCAGGTTGAGACGTTTCTATGTGGGGCTGGACGGGCGGCACGGTGGCGGCTGGTTTGTTAACCTTCGGGTTAACATTTTTTCCACGCTCAAGCGCCGCCAACACATCCTTGTCGCGCATCAAGCGAGACGCAGCAACCTTCGCGCCGTTTTCGCTGTAACCCGCATGGATAGCGGCTTTCGCGCCACTCATGCCCGACTGAAGAGCCTGCACGAACCGGCGCTTTTTGTCGGTGAGAGCCATACAACCTCGGTTAACAAATCGGGTTAACAAATTCCAAAATGGGGATTTTTTCTCTGCGTGCGGGAACGGGCGGTCTAGAGCGGCAAGGCCAGCCAGACTTTTAGCCCCCCCCAGGGGTCCAGCAGAACCAGCCAGACCGCAGGAGAGCCCGCAGGCGACGCGATCAGAACCGCGCCAGGGTCAGCCGGTGCGCGCCTCTTCGCGCTGCTTGTCGCGGCTGTGGTGCGTGCTGCAAAGCCCCTGCCAGTTCGACCGATCCCAGAACAGGGCCTGGCTGCCTCGATGGGCAATCACATGATCAACCACCGACGCCAGCGGCACCGGCATCCCGCGCCCGGCGCAGGCCAGCACGACATCCTCTATCGCCATGTCCCGCGATATGCCCAAGCTGTCCAGGCACATCACGCAGAACGGGTGCAAGCGCAGGTATTCGCCTCGGGCCTGCTGCCATCGATATCCGTATCCCCGTGCCGTGCTGCTCTTGCCTGCCCGCCACGATACAGCCGCAACAGCTTTGATGCGCGACGGTGCCGACTGAATGCGTGGACGCAGAGATTGGATGCGTGCCATCAATCTGCCTGCTCGGCGACATCGACACGCTGGGCTGTCACGACCAAACACACCTTGCTATTAGTAATGCTGCGAACTCGTTCGTTCATCGACATTCAAAAAGGTCCTACTCTGCGCGGGATTGTCGGGACTGATAACATTCGAAATTTAATATTATTAAAATTATCCAATGGGCACTGTTCTTCTCTTTCTCTTCCTATGGTTTGTCGTTCACCAGATCATTGGTGTAATCGGAGAACTAATACCAGTATTGGCTAACATCATTATTCGATGCAGTGGCCTAGCTGCTATTGGACTTATTCTTTGGTGGGCCTACAACTTTATTGATTACAGCGGAAGCCCGCCCCTAGGTTTTTTGTGCTTGGCGGCAATTCTCGTCATGACATCTCAAAGGAAAAAATTTTGATAGTTGCCCATTTCACATCACACCTCACCTCACCAAAAGGATATAGCATGCCAACCATCCACACTTGTGGCCCAGCAAACAAACGCACAGAGTTCACGTATCACGGCACAGCGACAGATGGTGTAACGTTAGAACATGCCACACCGCATCAGATTCCAGCCTCAGTATTTCGTGCTGTTTTAGAGAGATTTCAAGGGCAGACGGTGCCTGCTGGCGTTACAGCCAACAACCCAACTCCCGGCGGAATCGGCGAGTTCATCGGAGGCCTTGGACTCGGACAGACTCCTCGCCATGGATCGTTTCTATGCGCAATCCTGTGCCACGAAGGGCTAGCAACCAGCACCCTTCGAGGGAATGCCATTTACATAACGTTTCCTTCATGACTCCGCTGCATACCCAGAAAGCAAAAACCCGCCTTGCGGGCGGGTCTGTTTGCTCAGGACGCATGTCCTCTGGCGTATTGTCTCAAATCACGTCCCAATAATCCAGCATTTATCCGAACTTGATGTCCCAATCCGCGCCGCCACGAATAGGACGCGGATTTTGTCCGCCCGCCGTGTCTCTCTACCACCTTGGCATCGTTGATCAGATATTCAAGGGCACGCTGAACCTGCTTGCGAGCCGCGGCTTTTTGCTGGTCAGAAAGTGACATGGCAAGCGTAACGTGGCTCAGTATCTGCCCTGTCCGAAATTGATGCTCTGGATATGAGCCCAACAAATCTATGATCTCCGGCGCGAACTTCATGCCGCAGCCCTCCCGATCAGCGCCCTGAACTGATCCACGACCTGCCGATACTCACGCCCTGTCAGGCAAACTGCCGTAGCCTCTTTGATCCAACGGCATGCAGCAGCCTGCCGCTCCCCCTGCTCCAGCCCCGCAAAGCGCACATGCTTTTGCGGATACTCTGCCGTCACCGCCATCTGGACATACCTGTGCTGACGGCTGTACAGCACTTGTACTGCTTGGCCATGATCCTGCTGGATTGTCTCGAATGCTCGCTCGTCCTCGGGAAAATAGACCGCCATATTGCCTACGGTTTCCCCTTGCCAGCACCACCGCGCCCAGTTCCAAAGCAACGCATCCGCTGACAGCCCACAACCACGCAGCCGGGCAACCACATCCGACATACTCACTCCTTTACCTCTGTCGCATAAATTGCTACCGCAATGGCAGGCCAGGCATGGCTGCTGACACCGTACAGCGGCCCTGGCTGTTTCTTGGTGCCGATCTGCGGCACAGCACCGCCCCCAGTGCGTGGGTAGCGATCCAGGATTGCCTGCCGTACGTTGGCATCCTTAGCCTTGGGCGACCGGCACAGGTGCAGCTTGGCATCCTGACGAAAAACCAGGCGCACAGCATCAGGATCACGCCAAGCCTGCTGATAGCGGCCTATCCAGCGCACCGTATCGAATACCTCGCGGCCCACAGGCATGCCATAGCTTGCGACCATCTCGATTGCAAGACTGTCTGCTGTGCTGGCACGCACCCAGCCGAGCAGATCATGGTTGTCAGCAACGCCGGCATCTTCCACTCGAGCATCTGGGGCATACAGGCACCAGCCGGACTGCACTGGACCAGGATCGATTGCAAATACTGTCATGCCGCCTTCGCCCCCTCTTCTTCCATGCCCAGCGCACGGCGGGCCATCTGTTGCATGACCAGCGTTGCCCGACGCTTACCGGCCAGCACCTGTCGCGCCCAGTCTCGACCGTCGCCCCGTGGTGCCAGCAGATCCGCCCCCGTGCGTTGTTTGATTTCCTTGAGCACACCGATGGCCTGCTCTTTATCCGCAATGGTCCGGCCCGGCGCGACCAGCGCAGGGGCAGGCATCGGGATATCAGCCCATTGCCGCTTTGCAAACTCACTGATCAGTGCCGCCTCCCATCGCTTCTGGATGACCGCCCATGCAGCATGCAGCAGGTCATGCTGGCCCATGCCGATAGCAGCCCAGTAGATCGCCGGGTGCGACCAGCTGCCTCGCTCACCACGCCGGCGGGCCTCGATGCCGGCCACAGCCTCCCGGTACGCAATTTCCGGGTCCATGTACGGACGGCAGGCCCGGACAAATTCCTTGTATGACGGAGGCCAGTCGTACATCTGGCGGCAGTTGGCAATGCCTTGCTTCAGCTCACGCGGGTCGATCTGGTCTTCCACGAATCCCTCAGACCAAGCCTCCTCCCAAGCGCGAATAGCCTGCTCGCTCGGGTAGTTCTGCCTCCAGCGGCCCGGATACAGCCCATCCATGCGGCTAAACAGCAGGTCCATGAGACTCATCGGCTCCTCGCCCTGGTGATGCCGCACTGACGGCTCAAGCCACACGGACAGCATCGACATCGATGATGGTTGGGTCGGTTGCATCGTTTGCATGGTTCTGGCTCCCGTTGTGACGAGTTCGGACGTAGGCGGATGGGTCGAACTTCCCGCCCGGCTGCTGCTGTGCTGTGCCCTGACGGCCTGTGGCCCACTTCGTGCGGTATGCCTCAGCGCTGGCGATCAACAGGCCGATGTCGTGCATCCGCCTGACGACCTGGACATCCTCATCCCGCAGAAACCACGCCGCCACTGCTGGCGCTTCATCCCTGCCCAGCCTGGCAACCAGTTGCCGGACGTGAGCATTGACCTTGGCATTGCGTACCGGCGTTGCACCGTACCGGGCGGCATAGGCCTGCGAGTAGCTTGCCCACGTTGCCCTGCAAGCCTCCTGCACCTCCGTCTCGCTGGGAGCATCCGGACGCGCTGCTTTGCGGCGCGAATGGTTCTCTGTAGGTTCCTTTACGGTTCCCTTACGGTTTGGGTGCGCCTGGTGCGCCTCTGGAGGTGCGCCTCCTGCACCCCCAGGTGCGCCTGCTGCATGGGGGGGTGCGCCATCTGCACCCCCTGCGCCATTTGCACCGGGTGCGCTATCTGCATGGGGTGCGCCGTTTGCATCCGGTGCGCCTGCTGCGCGGGGTGCGCCATCTGCACCCATGCCACGCTTACGTGGTGCCGGTGCTTTGGTCAGATCCAGCTTGCTCGGCGTCAGCACATAGGACGTGCTCTTGTTGTGCCGGAAATCACGCCGCAGCACACCTACTGCCTCCAGCCACAACAAGGCGTCCTGTACCGCCCTGCGTGACAGGCAAGTACGAATGGCAATGGTGCCCACAGCAGGCCAGCACACGCCATCGTCGTTGGCCTGGTCAGCCATGGAAATCAACACCGCCTTCTGCGCTGCCGACATGCCCTGCAACGGCCAGCAGGCCGACATGATGATTGTGCTCATACCACCTCTCCATCGCGTACTTCCACCCAACGGCTGTACGCTTCATTCCAAGTCTTGAACTTCGTTTCCCGGTCTGCCGGGCCTTGATCCAGCCACGCATGACACGCACGGCAGCCAGGCACTGTGAATTGATCAGGCGCTTTCAGCCCCATACCTTTGCCGTGTGCCTGCTGGTTGCTGTGGCATGGGACTACCGTATCGTTCCCTGCCGCCCCCAGGCAGACGCCAGGCACTTTCAGATAGCAGGACTGTCCCTTGCATGCCTTCAACATCCGGGCGTTGTGCCCGGCACGCCTCTTGGGCTTGTGCTTTGCCATGACAGTGCGCTTGATACCCTTGGTGCCTCTGCTCATGGGTGTCTTGGATCGCAACGGCACCGTGCGCTTCATGGTGGATTTCCAGTCCCTCATGCTTGCCTCGCTGATATACGTGTTGACAGCAGCTTGGCGCATGCCGCTGCCAAAGTCTTTTGCCCTAGGGCAAAAGACAAATGGCCAGATTCGTGATAGATCATTCTGCCCCCAGTACCCAGCGCAAGGCCTCGGCATACGGACCTTCTGCCGTTTCCAGTGCCTGCATGATTTCCTTGCGGCCCTTCATCTTCGGCTTGGCATCTCCCAGGACCGCACGCTGACGCCGGGCCCGTTCGTGCGGCTTCACGCCCTGGCCGGCCTCAATCAGTTGCTGAACCTTCTCGCGCTGATCTTCGGGCGGTAGCGCCCCCAGCGCCTTGGCCTGCGTCACTCCGATCTGCCCAGCCTCGACGGCTTGCTGTACCGCCTGGGTGCAATCCAGCAATGCCAGGGTATTTCGCACCGTCTGTATCGAGCAGGCGTAGATCACGGCCAACTGCTCTTCGTCTCGACCCATGGCGAGATGCCGGCGCATCTTCTCAGCACGCCCCAGGGGACTGTCTGCCGTCCGGGCCTCGTTCTCGCTGGCAATCGCGTCCAACGCATTCTGGCGCTTGCCCTGGTACACCACACCCTGAATACGCAAAGGCTCAACGCCACGCTCACGACGCCACTGGTTTGCCAAACGCGCTGCCTTCACCCGCTGGCGACCAAACACGACTTCGGTATTACCCGTCTCCGGGTTCTTGGAAATCGCCACCGGCTCCAGTACGCCCTGGTAATCGATATTGCGCGCAAGGGCCTCATCCACCGGCAGATGCACACGCTCGTCATACAGAGGCGACGCTTCATCTGTCACCAGCGTCAGCGTGTCCGGATCGAAAAGCAGCACGTTCGTCTTGCCCGCCGCTCCGTAGGCATCAATCGAATTTTTCGCCATGTCTGGCCTCACTGATAATTGGCAATCTGCCAGTTCACATAGGGAATCCGCACTCGGCGGTGGAATCTCTCAGCTGCAGCCTTGTTGCTGTCCAGCTCGGCACGGCTCTGGATGCCGCAACGCTGCCGGATCCACTCCGCTGCGGCGTCGCTGCTGGCCGTACCGCTGAACGCCCGGAATCGCGGTTGGCTGCAGAACGTGCCGGCCAGCCGCGCAAGCTGCCCGCCCTTCGGTTTCGTGCTCATGGAAATGACCTCCCCGCCGCCAGATCGACCTTGCGTTTGAGGCGCAGCAGCGCATACACCAGCACCATGATCTTTTCGCCAATCCGGTCTGCATCGTTCTGGCATACGTCAAGGTCTGCCAAGGACTCGCGCAACTGCGCAATCAACTGACCGTTGATCTCCTGCGAGAGCAATGCGCGGTCCTGAATCGCAGTCACGCCGGCATCCATCTCGTCGCCCTCGACGTACAGATCCAGCAGCACAGCCTCGTACCGTGCCGCCAGCGCACGGATCCAGCGGATGGCCTCCTGCCTGTCTGCCCCATGGGCCAGCGCGTACTCGGTCAGCAGCTCGGCCAACTCGACCGTGACCGTCTCTGCCGGACTGGTGCCGTCCAGCTTCTTGTAGAGCGCCCCCGCACTGATGCTGGTGTCGCGCTCATCACGCAGCCACTGCACCGCAGCCTTGATGCTCCGGCCAGGACCGCGCAGCATGTTGTACAGCGCCCCCCGCCAGGTAATGTTCGTATGGAGTTTCGTCATCCCGAAAACCTCTTCCTTTTCGCGTAGACCATGCAGATTCACCGGCCTACCATGCATCCCTTCCTCAACCCACTACTGTCAGATCTACGGATGGATCAAAATCACTGCGCCCCCGACAATCCGGGCATGAAAACCGATACCGAACGCCTGTTGCGCCAAGCCCATCTGCTTGCGTCCCAAGTCACTGGACGCCCTACCGTCTCCGACAAGCTGCTTGTCGCTGTCTTTTGCAGGCTCTGCTATGAGCATGATGGCGATGTGTCCTCCCTGCCTGATGACATTGACGAGGAGCCCGCCCCCGGTAGTGCCTTGCACTGATCAAACGTCAGTGGGTCCTATCGGGATGCGATCGTCACGCTTGTCTGTGGTGTCAGGCATATGCCCTCCTGTGTATGGGTGGCTGGCTCCCTCGGGTAAGATCAGAAATTTCAGTAACTAATCTTTTCTTAAAAGGGACTAGAAGTGAACATAAATTGGGAGTTCTTGATGGGGCTTCTCTTGCCTGCGTATGGAGTTGGATATGTATGGCTAATTCGCACTGCACGGGACGACCCAGCGATGTATGCGGAAGTAGAAATACACCTGAGATGGTTGTTGGTTGCACTTCAAGTGTTTTTTTTGATCGTCACAATCCTTGTTTGTGAATACTCTGGTTTCCCTGATGAGTTTCAAAGAGACACCTTGAGCCTATCTGTTGTCATGGTTCTACTGACAAACATCATCCAAATATCGTTTAGGTTCTTTAGACGCATCGCAGCCCTCCCTCCGAAAACAGAAGGAAGGGAAGCGACAAAAGAGCTCCGTACAAAAGTCCAATCAAAACGGAGCAAATGAAATCCTTTTTACGCATTGGTGGGCTCCTTGGGGTGGGTGGAAATTCCCGCCGCCATACGGCGGTCAGGCTGCTGAGGGGTGTCTTTGTCTTGCATGTGGGCCTCACGTCTGGAATGAACTATCGGGATCAGCCTCGGAGACTCGATCTCCAAAGACATGCGGAAAATCCAACAGGACACGCGCAGGGATACCTCTGCGTTTCCAGTTGCTGATGCGCTGGATCTGTCCTGGCTTGCCGCTCAAGCCCATCAGTTCGGCAACTTTTGCAGGCCCGCCCAGGCGGTCAATGATGTGTTCTGGCGTATTCATACTCAAATTAAACACTGCGTTTAATTTGAAGTCAACATTGCGTTTAACAAACGTATTAACGGTTTGTTTACTATCCAAGAATGAAAAAAAGGCCGATAGACATCGCTCTGGAAAAAACCCAGGACAAAGGCTGGAACCAAACCGAGCTCGCAAACAGGCTCGGCGTGTTGCCGCAGCATGTGAGCAACTGGATCAAAAGAGGTCTGCCGACCGATAAGTACGCGGCAGTTGCTGATGTGCTGGGTTGTTCTGTTGATGAGCTGCTGGGCAGGTCTGCGTATCACGGGTACCCTGCTGGGACAGTATCAATGTCTTATGCTGTCCACGAAGAGCACATTACTTACAACGTCAACAGCACCGACATCACCATCCCCCAATACGACCCGATGGAGCTGGCTGGCTCGATGGGGCGCGGGCTGGAACTGCGCGATCAGCCTGGCGTGATCCAGAGCTGGCGCGTCAGCAAAGACTGGCTGCATCAGAACGTCAAAGCACACAGCGGCAATGCAAACCTCTGCATCGTGACCGGCTTCGGCGACTCAATGCAGCCAATGTTCAATCCTGGAGACCCACTGCTGGTCGATATCGGGGTGACAAGCGTGGAATTTGATTCTGTCTATTTTTTCCGGGTAGGCAATGAAGGCTTCATCAAGCGACTACAACGCATCCCCACAGAGGACGGCCTACTTGTCCGGGCAATCTCTGAAAACAAGACAGCGTACGAATCGTTCGACATCACAACGAAGATGGACTTCCAGGTGCTTGGGCGTGTGCTGAAGGTGTGGCGTAGCCAGGAGTTCTGATGAGTTCTAAATTTGATACAGATGATGATCTGGGCGAAGGCTATCTATACATGCACCTATCCGCCCTATCGCCGACGACTAGGAAAAGCCACGCCGAGCGTCATGGCAAACTATTCACGGCGCAGGAGGTGCGCGAATTCTGGTCTGATCCTACCAATGTAGATGGATGCAAATGCACCGTAACTGCCATGATGGTGGACGACGACGGCAAGCCGCTTGTGCCGTCGATTGTTAAGCAGGCCAGAGACGCCTACGAAAAGATGAGGACCAGAGGGTACGACTGGTCGAAGTGAAGCGCTAGCCGCCCTGGTGCGGCTTCGATCCCTGAGGGTGGGTGGTGCGGGGTGTAGGTAACTAGAGTTTATTCTTATGTTGAAATGTGATGAGAAGCATAAGTGTGTCACTTTAAGTATGCTGGTCGAAGCCATCGATCTTGATGCAAAAGGCTTGACCTCTTAGCTGATGACAAGCCAGTAAGCCCGGATCAATCATATGTGAGATATTGAGCAGCGCCCCTATCAGCCTATTCTTCTATAATTTTCGTACCCACATTCCTATCAGTCTACCTATAGAGCACCCTTATGGCGTCCAAGAAAGCTCCACCACCTCAGCCGGAAAGCAAGACCATTGACGTTTCACTGCTTGATTTCGATAAGAAGAACCCTAGGTTTCCGGTGGACGTCGCTCAAGGGTCAATAGCAGTGTTGCTCGAACGATTCGTGCGTGACGAACGCCTTTTGGAGATCATCGAATCCATCGGCAATAACGGATATTTCCCGGGGGAGCCCTTATTAGTCGTCAAAGAAGGCCAGCGATATCGTGTGATTGAAGGCAATAGGCGGCTCGCAGCGTTGAAGCTGCTTTCGGGTGAATTGACGCCTCCAAAGGGTCGCATTTCAGTTGAGAATGCCATTGATGCTGCTGCAGTACGACCAACAAAAGCGCACTGCCTGATTTTCGGAGAAGAAAGCCAGATTCTGCGGTACCTGGGCTTCCGGCATATCACAGGAATTAAAGCCTGGAGTGCTTTGCAGAAAGCTCGCTACATGGAGCGGCTTCTGCTCGAGAATTACAGCCATATGCAATATAGTGATGGGCTGAAATTACTCGCTAAAGAAACGGGCAGCAAGCCAGCATATATGGGGCAAATGCTTTGCGCACTCAAATTATTTGAGCGAGCAGAAAAAGAGAATTTTTACGACCATCCTCTCGACCCGAATCAAATTGACTTTTCCATTTTGTCTACAGCCTTAAGCTACAGTAACGTCGTTGACTATCTAGGCCTCGACAGCCGCACTGATATAGAACTCGATAATGTGAAAGATGCCCATGTTTCGAATTTATTCCTGTGGTTGTTCGTAACTGGAGAGAATACCAAAAGCATTGTTGGCGAATCACGTAATCTCAAAAAATTAGCCGCTGTATTGCCCTCCGAAGCGGCAGTTGACCACCTATTGAAAGAGGGACGTCTTGATGAAGCCTTCGAGTTCAGTAAAGGCCCGAGCATCGCCTTCACAGAAGCATTGTCACACGCAGAAAGAAGGCTAACTGCCGCCTGGCAATGGATACCAAAAGTATCAGAAGTCAACCCAGATCACCAATCCCGCGCTGATGCGATATATCGATTGGCAATGACAATTCGGAGTGCGGTTGAATCTCGTGCAATAGAGCCTGCTTCCCCAGCACCGAAAAGAGCGCAGAGAGGCCGACGCAATGCCTGAGCCTATACTTTTCAATCTAGACTCCCGCCCAAATGCGAGCGACACATACCTATGGTGTGATTTTGTTGAGTTGCGATGTTTGGTGGCCGAAGATCGTAAATTTTCCAGGGGGGATCTTTTAGAGATTCTTGAAGAAACTGCCGATATGTCGCCCGATCACCACGACGAAATTGATGACGATGAAGGGTTCGATAGTGGCGTAGAAGAGCCGATACTGGCGCAGGCGGATAAAATCCGCGATAAACATGAAATGCGCGTGGCTGATCTCTTCAGAAACTTGTCTTTTAGAGGGAAACTGTTCGGAGATGCGTACCCTTTTCAGCTAAACAGCGACTCGCAAGAACTGCGCCTTCTAGATTTCGATGAGCCGGCTCGTTTGCTTTATTTGCAATTGCTGATCTCATCTTCCCTCAGGCTCGTACCCAAAAGCCGCAGGCATGAACTTACTGAACGCTTCGAAATACTATCCACCCGTATATTTGAGTGCCTAATGCCTCAGGGCTGGCAAGTTCACCGCTTTGGAGCAAAAGGGGCTGTCCGGTATAAAGGCCGTCTCTTTGATCGTCTCAAGAAATTAGCAAGCGATATACGCGGCCAACTATTAGTAGAAAGCACCGACTTCAAAGCTACCAATGCTGGTGATGGTGGTTTAGATATCGTCGCTTGGCATCCACTTGGAGACGCGCGTATCGGGATTCCTATCGCCCTGGCGCAATGCGGCTGCACCGCAGAGGAATGGTCGCTTAAGAGCCTGGAGGCGTCACCTTCGGCGCTTGGTGCAAATTTAAATACTCATCACCCGTGGGCAACTTACTATTTCATGCCTCAGGATCTAGTTGCGCAATCTGGCGGAGAGGTAAATTGGCAACGAAGGACTCATCTCACCAAGAGCATAGTGCTAGATCGGATTAGGCTGATTAAGCTCGCCGATGAATATGGTGTGGCGAATGAATGTGTAAATGCTCAGGATCTAATTATCGAAGCCTCCCAATTGAGGCACGGATAGGGTCACCAGGGAAGGGGGAGGGATTTTGCAACGGCCTCGAACAAGGGGGGGGGCACAGCGTTCCCTGCCACCGTATAACGCATGCCAAGACTTCCGGATGGCGTGTCCGGGAACTTGAACGCTTTCTCAAACCCCTGCAAGCGGGCAGCCTCACGATAACTGAAACGACGAGCGGGCCCATCATTTTCAAATCGCCAAACATTGTGTTCCAACTTAATCAGCTTCGGGCTAATCGGATGGAGTGGCATGTGCCTTGCATTGGCGACAATAGTTTTAGACTGCTCATCCCAGCCTCGGCGTCGATCGCGCGATAAGTAGTACCAATGAAACTCACGATCGTAGTATTCACCATCCGGCCAATGCCTCATCCCTTTTAGCGCGTCCCGAATGGTCGCACGCGGCTGATCGCCGGCCCCGTGCGTTGGACTGGGAAAATTATATTCGACGCCGAAGTCTTCGCGGATTCCAACGATGAAGATTCTCCTGCGATCTTGAGCTACACCAAAATCGGCGGCGTTCAGTACCTGCGCCTTGACTCGATAACCCGCTTCCGTAAATATCTTCTTTTGATCAACGAGCAGATGTTCAAAGTTCTTACGAACCATGCCAGAGACGTTCTCTACGATGAAAGCCATTGGATTTATGGCTTGTAATGCCCTGGCAAACTCTAGATATAAATAGTTGATCTTACGGGTTGCGTCACGCACCCCTCCTTGACTAAAGCCTTGGCAAGGATAACACCCAACCAATAATTCGGCCTCAGGAAAGGACCCTATTTTCCGAACGTCACCAAGGACATAGTCGGTATCCGGGTGGTTGGCCAAGTAGACATCGCGCGCATACGGAAGTACATCATTGGCCATGACAACATCAAATCCAGCGCTGATTAGCCCAGCATCTGAACCACCGCATCCGGAAAAAAGCGAAACCGCCTTAGGCATACAAGAATCCCTCAATGATTGAGGCGATTTTAGCAATTTGTAGGTTTTATGGCCAACGCAAAATTTTATGGCAAAAATTGGATCTAGCTCACCCGTCACAGCGGGTTCTCTTGTCATGCAGCCGCCCACAGAGGCGGCTTTTTCATGCCCTTCACCAGTCCCGCCCTGCCGGGGCTTTTTTGCGTCTGCCTCCTATCCCTCTCTCCCTCTGACCTAGCCCTGCTGTAGGGGTGGGCGCTTGCGTACCTGGTGGGATTGCTTCGTTGAAAAATTAAACACTGCGTTGACACGAACAATAAACATGATGTTTAATTGGCTCAATAGCTCTTTAACAACCAACCAGCAACAGCACCCACCGCCCCCTGGGCGAAATGCGAGCGGGACATGCCGCGTGACGACCTCCGGCGCGGTGATCAGCAATACCGGAGATACATGCGCCCCCTTAGGGTGCCATGGCCTCGCTACGAGGCCTCATCCATCAGTCCGTTCTTTGAGCGCTGGCTGATGAATGACAAGGAGAGTGAAATGAAGATCTACGAATCACACGAAGACGATTTCGCCAAAATCGTCAGGACATCGTCCGGACGGCAAGTCCTCATCTACTGCGACAGCGACGACGACGATGGACGCCCTCAAATGATGATGATGACTGTTGTGGATGACGTCACCGTACAGATCAACGCCGGCTTCAACAGCACAATCGAAGGCTGCGATACCCGAGACTTGTCGTTCAACAACTATGACATCGCTGCTGCTGACAAGTTTGAGGCAACGGCAATCCGGGCAGTGCTGGGCAATCAAGCCACAGACAAGGGGTAGATATGTCCGCCTTCTGCGTTTTTGGAATGACCGAATCGCTGGCCCGCCACCTGGCACAGCGACGTAGCCCCCCGGAAGCTGAAACCGAGGCAGGCTATGCCTCCTGGTTGAACGAAGAGATCAACGCGATCATGGCTTCCAGCAAGGTCCGGCAAGTCTCGCCGGAGTTCGATGCTCCACAGTTCTGCCACGACTGGATCAGCCTTGCTCGCCGTGCCGGGCGTGCTGTCGGTCTGACCATCATGGTCCGTGATACCAAGCGCGACAAGTATGGCAGCCCCGTGTTCCGCAAGGGCACTGAAACGCCAATCATGTCGTGGCGTCCTTATTGACCTCTACTGAATGACACAGAAACAGCTACTCGACGCAGCCCTGTACGAGCTGCAGATTGCCGACGAAATCATCAAGGCTGCACGCGCCACTATGGATCAAAGCCAGCGTGTGACGTGGGGCCAGCGCTGTCGCAGGATCACCGGTAGTGATACCGACCCCATGCGTGGGCGGGAACGTACCGCCCTGCTCCAGACCCTGGCCAACCTGTGAGGACCCTATGCAAACTGATCCCTTCGGCACCAATGTTGGTTTCTGGCTGCGCCACTTGCCCAGTCTACATGGCCGCTGGCTGGTCATTGTCTACGGGGTGAGCGGATGGGCCGAACCTGTATCAGTTCGTGCGGTTGTCGACGATTTCGGCTCACTCGTCCGGGTGTGACGATCAATGCCTGCATGGCTGGGATATGAGTATCACCCAGGCCCAGGACCCGCCCGGATGGGTCAAGCCGGGATCATCACATAGGCGGCGGCGTGGAAGGACACGCATCAGGGTCAATCCCATGGGTGATTCCTGGGGATACAGGATTGAGGTCACTGGCGGGCATCGCGCAAGCGGTGAAACCAATTCCCGATCAACCGGAGGCAGACATCAATAGCCGACCGACGACGAGCTGGTATCAAGCCCAGCCCGCCTATGTGATGGCAGCAGTACGCGCAGGCGATGCGCTGTTTTTTACTAGCGACTACAGGGTAAAGGCGCAAAGCCGGGATCGCATCCGGTGCCATCAACTCAATTGCACGTTTGGATCGGGCAGCAAACCCCAGATCCTTGATGCGACTCGCCGCCCGACGAGAGATAAAGACTTGGGCCGCAACACCGAACGCCAGAGCGCAATCGGGTCGCGTGGCTGCGCAAACGCCACGGCATAGGGATTTGGGAACCCTGTGTGCGCCACCAGGAACGGCTGACCCAGCAGCGCCGGAGACGTAACCGGCACCGAATTTCCTGGGGATGCTTCAAAGCGAGGATGCCTGCCACGGTCCCCTGACGGCAGGATGCCCACGATCCATATCTAGTCGAGAACGCCCGTTCGCTTGTAAGCCGCGTGGGGGAAGTAGGCGTGACAGCCGGAGAGACGGCACCTTATTTCCACGGCCAGGGTGGCCCCGCAAGGGATAAGCCTGGATGCGCCAGCAGTCGGTGCGCAGATTCATAACCGGCTGCAGCTGGAGCGCCACGACCGGTCCGGGTGCCGCGCATCTCCTTCGCGGAGCGTGATCCAGCCGTTTGGTCCACGAGACGGACCATCCTCAAGCCGCAGCGCCCCCCTTCCCCCTTTTTCCCTGTTCTTGCCGGCACCCCGCTGGCCGGAGCGCTGCGACTTGAGGGTCTGGCCCTCTACTGGAGTACCCCATGAATCAATCCGAACACCGCCGGTGGCGTGACGCCTGGGTCCGGCGACTGTTGCGCATTCACTTTGGCCTGCTGGCTATCGCTGGCGCCGGCCTGCTTATCTGGAGTCTCACATGAACAAGATCACATCCCTGGTCTGCATCGCCGCCCTGCTGGCGTTGTCGTCCTTCCTGTACTTCGCCGGCAATGCCGTTGGTGCCCGTGACCGGCAACTGTTCGCCGCCTACGACGCAGAGCGCCTGCAGATGGTGGCCAGGGCCTGCGGCAAGCGCGGGCAGCTCTGGC
>NZ_JBEFDG010000063.1:0-2143 GCF_040137905.1 Corticimicrobacter sp. | reverse complement strand
TAGAGAATGACTGATTAATATAATCAATGGGTATATACATATATTGGGATGTTTTCAGAAGGGACACGTCAGTGCTGGGCCATATGCGGTACGGATGAGTCGGCATGTTGAAATACCGGGGCTTGCAGCACCCGGTATTTCAACATGCCTATCGCACCACGTCAGTACCCGTTTCTGCTATGACTGTCGCAGGGCGACCGGGATTGTCAGGCCTGCCTCGATCTGGCTGGCATAGTCACGGGCGCGAGGCAGGATGTGGCCGGCATAGAAAAGTGCCACGTCGAGCTTGTCCTGCTCGAACATGCCGGCCTCGCCCGCCGTGCGGCGACGCAGGCAGACCAGTGCCGAACGAATCATCTGCCAGCCGCCGAATACGACACCGGCCTGCATCAGGTGCGGCACACTGCCGGCAAACACACCCCGGATATCCCCGCCCGCCTTTGTCAGCAGGATTCTCGCACTGTCGGCATAGGCCGTGATCGCCTCGGCAAAGCGCGCCTGCATCAATGCCAGGCTGCCTGCCAGTGTCTTGTCGGACTCCGACTCGCACAGCCGGGCCAGTTCGGCTGCCGTCGCCTGCATATCGTCAACGATCTTCTGCACGACCTTGCCGCCATCCCGCAGCGTCTTGCGTCCCAGCAAATCGTTGGCCTGGATCGCGGTCGTTCCTTCGTAGATCGGCAGGATACGGGCATCGCGCAGATGCTGCGCAGCGCCGGTTTCTTCCATGTATCCCATCCCACCATGTACCTGGATGCCCAGTGAGGCCACTTCGACCGCCATTTCGGTGGAAAATCCCTTGACGACGGGCACCAGGTACTCATACAGCGCCCGGCTGGCGTCCCGCTGGCTACTGTCCGGATTGCGGTGGGCCTGGTCATGCATGGCAGCGGCCACGTAGGCCGTGGCCCTGGCTGCCTGCGTCAGGGCCCGCATGGTCTGCAGCAGGCGAGCCACATCAGGGTGGTGAATGATGGCGACAGGCCCGTCCGAGCCCTCGACGGCACGGCTCTGGATGCGCTCATGCGCATAGGCCAGCGCCTGCTGGGTGGCGCGCTCGGCCAGGGCGATCCCCTGCAGGCCAACCGCGTAGCGCGCTGCGTTCATCATGATGAACATGTATTCCAGGCCGCGATTGAGTTCTCCTACCCGATACCCGACGGCCCCCTCACCCACCTCACCCTTGCCTGAACCATAGAGCAGGACGGCAGTCGGACTGCCGTGGATGCCCAGCTTGTGCTCCAGCGAAGCACACCACACATCGTTGCGAACCTGCCGGCCATCCTGCTCGATGTACTTCGGCACGACAAAGAGCGAAATACCCTTGATGCCAGCCGGCGCATCCGGCGTGCGGGCGAGTACCAGATGAACGATGTTCTCGGCCAGGTCGTGCTCGCCGTAGGTGATGAAAATCTTCTGACCATACAGTCGATAGGTATCGTCCTGCTGGGGCACCGCCCGCGTCGCGACCAGGGCCAGATCCGAACCGGCCTGGGGTTCAGTCAGGTTCATCGTACCCGTGTAACTGCCGTCGATCAGGCCCGGCACGAAACGCTGTTGCAAATCCTCGGAACCGACCTGCAACAGTGCCTCGATGACGCCATCGGTCAGCAAGGGACATAGCGAGAATGCCAGGCTGGCTGCATTGAGGTTTTCAATGGCAGGCGCGCCCACCAGCTTGGGTAGGCCTTGCCCGCCCCATTGTTCGGGATGCTGCAGTCCCTGCCAGCCACCAGCCGCAAACTGCCGGAAAGCGTCCACGAATCCCGGCGAAGCCGTGACTCTGCCATCCTGCCAGACAGGCGGCCGGGTATCGCCGATACGGTTAAGGGGAGCAACGACATCCTGCACGAAGCGGGCGTTTTCATCGAGAATGGCATGGACAAGGTCAACGCCAAGCCCTGCCGACTCGGGCAAGGCGCAGATCGCGTCCAGCCCTGCCAGCTCATGCAGGATGAAATGGATGTCGTCGAGCGGTGCTTTGTAGTTCATGGCTGTCTCCTTCCATGTTATGAAAAACCGACAGCATCCGCTTCAGGGGGGATTGAGGGCCTCCCCCCTGGGGGCGGGCCGCCCCCAGCGCCCAAGCACCACATTCCATTCCCTTACAACCTCGAACCACCCTGCCACCAAGCCACCCTCC
>NZ_JBEFDG010000062.1:0-13731 GCF_040137905.1 Corticimicrobacter sp. | reverse complement strand
GGGGGTGGGGTGGTATCTTGCCCACCCGCCGCTTTAAAATTCCATGCAGCCCGCTGGCTGGTTTGTCCGGCCAGCGGGCGCTTTTTTGCGTAAAATCGAGGTTTGGCCGCGTTGCGCGGCACCGGATTTCATCCATTCATCTTCGGAGAGTTCTTCATGGCCCTCGTTTCCATGCGTCAGTTGCTGGATCACGCCGCTGAACACGGCTACGGCATTCCCGCGTTCAACGTCAACAACCTGGAGCAGGTCCAGGCCATCATGGAGGCTGCTCACGAGACCGACAGCCCGGTGATCATGCAGGCTTCGGCCGGTGCGCGCAAATATGCCGGCGAGGAGTTTCTCAGGCACCTGATCCAGGCCGCCGTCGAGTCGTATCCCCATATCCCCGTGGTCATGCACCAGGATCACGGCCAGTCGCCGGCCGTGTGCCAGGGCGCGATCGACCTGGGCTTCTCCAGCGTGATGATGGATGGCTCCCTCAAGGAAGACGGCAAGACCATTGCCGACTACGAATACAACGTCGAAGTGACCCGCACGGTGGTCGAGGCTGCCCATCGCCAGGGCGTGACCGTCGAAGGTGAACTGGGTTGCCTGGGTTCGCTCGAAACCATGCAGGGCGACAAGGAAGACGGCCACGGTGCCGAGGGTACGCTGTCGATGGAGCAACTGCTGACCGACCCCGAGCAGGCCGCCGATTTCGTGCGCCGCACCCAGCTTGATGCGCTGGCCATCGCCATCGGCACCAGCCACGGTGCCTACAAGTTCACCCGCAAGCCCACCGGCGATATCCTGTCGATCAAGCGCGTCAAGGAAATCCACGCACGCCTGCCCAATACCCACCTGGTGATGCACGGCAGCTCCAGCGTGCCGCAGGATCTGCTGGCCGAGATCCGCGAGTTCGGTGGCGACATGAAGGAAACCTACGGCGTGCCGGTCGAGGAAATCCAGGAAGCCATCAAGTACGGCGTGCGCAAGATCAACATCGATACAGATATCCGCCTGGCGATGACCGCCGCCGTGCGTCGTTTCCTGTTCGAGAACCCCTCCAAGTTCGATCCGCGCGAATTCCTCAAGCCGGCCCGCCTGGCTGCCAAGAAACTGTGCATCGAGCGCTACCAGCAGTTCGGTACCGCCGGCCATGCCGCCAGCATCAAGCCGATCAGCCTCGACGAAATCGCACGCCAGTACGCCTCCGGCGCGTTGAAGCAGCAGGTGCAGTAACTCCGCAGCCGTGCTTGCGTCACGGATGGCACTCGTCATTCACGATGCAGGCGCGGCAGCTTCTGCCCCGTACTGTGGGCAGATGATCCGAACTTTCCACTTTTCCGGTGAACCGACGTGACCTCCGCTTTGCATCAATCCAGTATCCAGTCCTTGCCGCTGCTTGGCCGCGGCAAGGTGCGCGACATCTACGCCGTCGGCGACGACAAATTGCTCGTGATCGCGACCGACCGCATTTCCGCATTCGACGTGATCCTGGATGATCCGATTCCCGGCAAGGGCGAGGTCCTGACCGGCTTGACCGAGTTCTGGCTGCGCAAGCTGGCCCATGTGGTGCCCAACCACTCTACCGACGTGCTGCCCGAAGACGTGGTCACGGCAGCCGAGCGCGATCAGGTGCGTGGCCGTGCCGTCGTGGTCAAGCGTCTCAAGCCGATCCTGGTCGAGGCCGTGGCACGCGGCTACATCATCGGCTCCGGCTGGAAGGATTACCAGGCTACGGGTGCCGTGTGCGGCATCACGTTGCCGACCGGGTTGCAGCAGGCCGGCAAGCTGCCGGAACCGATCTTCACGCCGGCAGCCAAGGCGGAGCTGGGCGAGCATGACGAAAACGTCGATTTTGACTACGTGCGCAACGCTGTTGGCGACGAATTGGCAGGCCGCTTGCGCGACCTCACGCTGCAGCTGTACCGTGAAGCAGCCGATTTTGCCGCCACCAAGGGCATCCTGATCGCCGACACCAAGTTCGAGTTCGGTCTGGATGACCAGGGCGTGCTGCACCTGATGGACGAGGTCCTCACGCCGGACTCGTCCCGTTTCTGGCCGGCCGACGGCTACCGCGAGGGGATCAGCCCGCCGTCGTTCGACAAGCAGTTCGTGCGCGACTGGCTCGAGACCCAGGTCTGGGACAAGACGCCGCCGGCTCCGCGCCTGCCGGCCGAGGTGCTGGAAAAAACCGCTGCCAAATACCGTGAGGCGCTCGAGCGCCTGACCGCCTGAGTCGCAAGGAGCATACGCAGATGATTCAGCAGGCACACAGGCACGAAACCCCCGTGGTCGGGGTGGTGATGGGTTCTTCGAGCGACTGGGACGTGATGCAGCATGCCATCCGCATCCTGGCGGATTTCGGCGTGCCTTACGAGGCACAGGTGGTCTCCGCGCACCGCATGCCGGCCGAAATGGCCGAGTATGGTGACCAGGCTGCGGCACGCGGCCTGCGTGCCATCATTGCCGGTGCGGGTGGTGCAGCTCACCTGCCGGGCATGCTGGCAGCCTTTACCGAGGTGCCGGTGTTCGGCGTGCCGGTGCCGTCGCGTTACCTGCGTGGCGAGGATTCGCTGCTGTCCATCGTACAGATGCCCAAGGGCGTGCCGGTGGCGACGTTCGCCATTGGCGAGGCGGGCGCGGCCAATGCCGCCCTGCATGTGATTGCCAACCTGGCGACGACCGATGCCGCGCTGCGCGAAAAGCTGCGTGCCTTCCGCGCACGCCAGAACGAAGTGGCGCGCGGCATGAACCTGCCGCCGCTCGACTGACAGGAAACCGCATGACCGTATCGCGCACTTCCCCTTATCTCGTGCCCGGCCAGTGGCTGGGTGTGCTGGGCGGTGGCCAACTGGGCCGCATGTTCTGCCAGGCAGCCCAGGATCTGGGCTACCAGGTGGCCGTGCTCGACCCGGCAGCCCAGGGGCCGGCAGCCGCCGTGGCCGACCGTCACCTGCAGGCCGCGTACGATGACGAGGCTGCTCTGGCCCAGCTTGCCGGCCTGTGCAAGGCCGTGACGACCGAGTTCGAGAATGTGCCGGCGGACAGTTTGCGCGTGCTGGCCGAGGTCAGTGCCGTCAGTCCGTCGGGCGATGCCGTGGCGGTCGTGCAGGATCGCATTGCCGAAAAAACTTTCATTGCTTCGCAGGGTATCCCCGTGGCGCCCTGGGCAGCCATCCGCAGCGAAGCCGATCTCGAGGCTGCGCCTGATGCGCTGTTTCCGGGAATTCTCAAGGTGGCGCGCCTGGGCTATGACGGCAAGGGACAGGCCCGTGTCGTCAATCGCCAGGAGGCACTGGCTGCGTTGGCCGCTTTTGATGGTGCCGCCTGTGTGCTGGAAGCCCTGCAGCCGCTCGACTACGAGATTTCTGTCGTGCTGGCGCGTGGTCATGATGGCGAGATCCGGATTTTTCCGGCGGCGCGCAACGAGCATCGCAACGGTATCCTGGCCGTATCCGAAGTCGGGGCCAGCCTTGACCCGGCGATTCAGGCGCAGGCGCATGAGGCTGCCCGTACTCTGGCAGAGGGGCTGGATTATCGTGGTGTGCTCTGCATCGAGTTCTTCGTGCTGCAGGACGGTCGGCTGCTGGTCAATGAGATCGCGCCGCGTCCGCACAACAGTGGTCACTACACCATGGATGCCTGTCTGACCAGTCAGTTCGAGCAACAGGCACGGGTGATGGCAGGCTTGCCGCTGGGCGATACCAGCATGACCGGCGCGGCCATCATGCTCAATCTGCTGGGTGACATCTGGTTCGATCCCGAAACCGACGCAGTGCGCGAACCTGACTGGCGTACCGTGCTGGCGATTCCTGGGGCCAAGCTGCACCTGTACGGCAAGCGTGATGCCCGCAAGGGCCGCAAGATGGGACACGTCAACTGCGTGGCTCCCACGCTCGAGCAGGCGCGTGCCGCTGCTGCTGCCGCAGCGCGTGCGCTGGGCATCGTCTACGATCCGGCCTGATGGATACGCGGCCGTTCCCGCTGTCAGCCGGTGGTGTTGCCAGCCATCCGGATGCGGCCGCCATCGAGGCGGCCGCCACACAATTGCAGGCTGGTCGGCTGGTCGCCTTTCCGACTGAAACCGTCTATGGTCTCGGGGCCGATGCCGAGAACCCACAGGCGGTGGCGGCCATTTATGCCGCCAAGGGCCGGCCATCCAATCACCCCGTGATTGCGCACCTGGCACCGGGAGCCGACCTCGACTACTGGGCAGCTTATGTGCCGAGTCAGGCACGCAGCCTGATCGCGGCATTCTGGCCGGGGCCATTGACCCTGATTCTCAAGCGTGCCACGCATATCGATCCGGCCATCAGCGGCGGTCAGGACAGTATTGGATTGCGCTGTCCAGCTCATCCTGTGGCCCAGGCGCTGATCGCAGCGTTCGCGGCACAGCGTACCGGCGGGCAGGGCGGCGTGGCCGCACCGTCGGCCAATCGCTTCGGCCATGTCTCTCCTACACTGGCACGCCATGTGCTGGAAGAGTTTGCGCCCGAGGTGGCCAGCGGACAGATCCAGGTGCTGGATGGCGGGCCGACAGAGGTTGGCATCGAATCTACCATTCTCGATCTGTCGCGGGTGCATCTGGGAGGGCGTCCCGTGCTGTTGCGGCCGGGCGGCATCAGCGCCGGGCAGCTGGAGCAGGTGCTGGGCGAGGCGGTATTGCCGCCTGATGCCGATGCGCCGCGTGCATCCGGTACCCTCAAGGCACACTATGCGCCGGGTACGCCGTTTCGGCTGTTGACGCTTGATGCGATCCTGCATCTTCTGGCGAATCAGGCGGACGGGTGTTGTGTGGTAGCTTCGTATAGCTGTCCCGTGGCCCCCGTGTTGGCGTCTGGCAGTTCGGTGCACTGGCAAGCCATGCCCGCCGATGCCGAGGCCTATGCACACGTGCTCTATGCCCGTATGCGCGAATGGGATGCGCTGGGTATGGATGCCATCCTGCTCGAAGCGCCACCCGAAGAGGCCCGTTGGGCTGGGGTGCGTGATCGCGTGCAGCGGGCAGCAGCGGCTTTTCCGTCTGATCGGCAAGAATAGCGCGTTCAGCCGTGAGGGGGATTCAGCTAGATCGCTACGATAGCTGTTTTGGTGTAACCAATGGGCCAGTGACCCGCATAGTACAGCGCGGTGATGCGTGCCCACTGGTCGCCCAACCCGAAGTATCTTTCCGTTATCAATTGCCTGAAGGCGAAGCAGATTGCGCCTCTGGCCGCGAGACTGAAATCATGGGGCGGACAACTGAAGCCTGATGTGTCGAGATTCCGGGTAGCTTTCGTGACAGCCTGGTTGATGTGCTTGCGAAACTCGATAAGCGCCTGGGGGGCGGGCCGTTTCTCGTAGAAGGGGTCCTGCCCGGTGACCGAGGTCGGGAGCCATTTCGTTTTGTCGAGAAGTACTCTGGACTCGGTGCTCGATGGTTCGACAAAGGCTTCCCGCACGTCGTTGATAAACACTACCCCGGTCATGCTGGTGTCGTTCAGCCCCATGTTTGCAAAGAACCTGGCAGATGCGATTTTTTCCAGTTCCGTGTTCAGATCCATCGTATGGCTTTCTTGAGTAGGTTGCTGTCCGGTATTCCAACACAGTTTGGCTCGCGCAGCCACGCATGCATCGGAAGGTCGTTCCTTGATCGGATCCGGTTCGCGTGTAAAATCCTACGGTTTTAAGAATCAAGAACAAAAAAGGGAACCATTCTCAATTTTGAATGTCCCTATCTATCTGTATGCAAGCAGACCGAAGGGGCGTAGCAAATATTCCCGTCGCGTCGCCCGATTGTCCTTCGCTTCTGTCATGGCCTCTTCCTCTTCTTCCCGAACCAAGATTCTTTGCGCCGTTGCTGCGCTTCTCGTGGCAGGCGGCCTCTATGCCTGGCTGTCCGGCCGGCAAGAGGCTGCCGGTCCTTCTCGCTATGCCGGGCCGGTGGCCGTCAGCGTGGTGCTGGCCGAGCAGCAGGATTTTCCGTTGGTGCTGCATGCGCTCGGTACGGTCACACCGCTCAATACGGTGGTGGTACGCAGCCGGGTCGAAGGTGAACTGGTCGAACTGCCCTTCAAGGAAGGGCAGGCGGTCGAGGCCGGCACATTGCTGGCACGGATAGACCCGCGTCCGTACGAAGTGAAACTGGCCCAGGCGCTGGGGCAGCAGCAGCAGAACCAGGCGCAACTGCGCAATGCGCAGGCCGATCTCAAGCGCTACCAGACCCTTTTCAGCCAGGATTCGATCGCCCGCCAGCAACTGGAAAGCCAGGAAGCGCTGGTGCGCCAGTACAGTGGTACGGCGCGCAGTGACCAGGCTGCCGTCGATGAGGCGCGTCTGCAGCTCGGCTATACCCGCATCGAGGCACCCATCAGTGGCCGTCTGGGCTTGCGCAAGGTCGATATCGGTAACCTGGTGCGGGCCGGTGATGAAGGCGGTCTGGTCACGATTGCCCAGATGCAGCCGATTTCGGTGCTGTTCAGCCTGCCGGAGACACAACTCCAGGAAGTATTGCCGCCGCTGCGTCGCGGCGAGGCCTTGAGAGTCGAGGCCTGGGATCGGAGCGAAAACAGCCTGCTGGCGACCGGCACGCTGCGCACGATCGACAACCAGATCGATACGACCACTGGCACGGTACGTTTGCGGGCAGAATTCGACAATGCCGACGAGGCGCTGTTTCCCAATCAGTTCGTCAACGTGCGGCTGCAGGTGCGCAACATTGCGGATGTGATTGCCGTTGCCGAGGATGCCATCCAGTACGGATCGCGCGGAACCTATGTCTATATCGCCGGGGACGACAGCAAGTCGTACATGCGGCAGGTTCGCCTCGGACCGATGTCGCAGGGCCGGATTGTCGTGGAGGAGGGGCTCAAGCCCGGCGAGCGCGTCATCCTCGAAGGGCTGGATCGCCTGCGCGAAGGTCGAGAGGTGGAAATCATAGGCAACGCAGCGGATCCGGATGAGGCCAGCCTTGCACCTGGTGCGGGATCCGCGGCGTCGGCGGATGCATTGCCTGGCAGCCAGGCTGCAGGTCAGGCAGGTGCAGCAGCACCGGCACCATGAACCTGTCGCGGCTTTTCATCCATCGCCCGGTGGCTACCATGTTGCTCATGGTGGCGTTGCTGCTGTCCGGCATCATGGCCTGGCGGTTGTTGCCGGTGGCGGCACTGCCGCAGGTCGATTACCCCATCATTCAGGTGTTCACGCACTACCCGGGGGCCAGCCCGTCGGTTGCAGCCAGTGCCATCACGGCACCGCTCGAGCGGCGTTTCGGTCAGATTCCCGGTCTGAAGCAGATGTCGTCGGCCAGCTCGGGCGGAGCCTCGGTGCTGACACTGCAGTTTGCGCTGGATATCCCCATGAGCGTGGCTGAACAGGAGGTGCAGGCGGCCATCAGCGCCGCCGGCAGCCTGCTGCCGGATGACCTGCCGACGCCGCCGGTGTACCGCAAGGTCAATCCCGCCGATGTGCCCATCATGACACTGGCCATCACGTCCGAGAGTCTGCCGCTGCACGAAGTGTACGATCTGGTTGACTCCCTGCTGGCGCAGCGATTGGCACAGATTTCCGGTGTCGGCATGGTGAGCCTGGCAGGGGGGCAGCGTCCGGCAGTCCGCATTCAGATCAATCCCCTTGCCCTGGCTGCGCATGGGCTGAGTCTGGATAGTGTTCGGCAGGCGGTGGCCAATGCCAACGTCAACCAGCCCAAGGGCAGTTTTGATGGTGAAGTGCGCAGCGTTATCCTGGATGCCAATGACCAGTTGCGCACGCTCGACGAATACCGCGACCTGATCGTGGCCTGGCGCGACAATGCGCCGATCCGGCTGGGGCAGGTGGCCGAGGTGGCACGGGGCGGCGAGGATCGACGGCTGGCCGCCTGGGTGGGGGATGTGCCCGCCGTGCTGGTCAATATCCAGCGCCAGCCCGGGGCCAACGTCATCGATGTGGTGGACCGGGTGCAGGCCTTGCTGCCGCAACTGTCTGCCACCTTGCCGGCATCGCTCGACGTGGCCGTGCTGACCGACCGGACCGTCAGCATCCGGGCTTCCATCCGGGGCGTGCAGATAGAGCTGCTGTTTGCCGTGGCGCTGGTGGTGCTGGTGACTTTCATGTTCCTGCGCGACCTGCGCGCCACGCTGATTCCCAGCCTGGCCGTGCCGCTGTCACTGATCGGTACGTTTGGCGTGATGTACCTGGTGGGATTTTCGGTCAATAACCTGACCCTGATGGCATTGACCATCGCTGCCGGCTTCGTGGTCGATGACGCGATCGTCATGCTGGAAAACATTGCCCGCTACCGGGAGCAGGGGCATTCACCGATGCAGGCGGCGATCAAGGGAGCCGGGCAGATCGGTTTTACGCTGGTGTCGCTGACCCTGTCGTTGATTGCGGTCTTGATCCCGCTGCTGTTCATGGGCGATGTGGTGGGCCGGCTGTTCCGGGAGTTCGCCATTACGCTGGCCGTGGCGATTTTCATTTCCCTGCTGATTTCCCTGAGCCTGACGCCGATGCTGTGTGCCCGCATGCTGCCCGACCTGTCGCAGCAGCATGGCAGGAAGGGGCTGCTCGACCGTGTGATCGAGCGCTATGCGTCGGGCCTGCAATGGGTGCTGCGGCACCAGACCCTGACATTGCTGACCATGCTGGGTACGCTGCTGTTGACGGTGTTGCTGTACCTGCTCGTGCCGAAGGGATTTTTCCCGGTGCAGGACAGTGGCGTGCTGCAAGGGGTGACCGAGGCACCGCAGCATATTTCCTTCCAGGCCATGGCGCGTCGCCAGCAGGCGTTGGCGGCGGCCCTGGCCGAGGATCAGGATATCGACTCGGTGTCGTCTTTCATCGGGGTGGATGGGGTCAATGCCACGCTCAACAGCGGTCGCATCATGATCAATCTGAAGCCGATTGCCGAGCGCAGCGTGGCCCTGCCCGAGATCCTGGCGCGCCTGCAGTCGCGTGCCGCCGATGTGGCCGAGATGGATCTCTATCTGCAACCCGTGCAGGAACTGACTATCGAGGATCGTGTCAGTCGTACGCAGTTCCTGTTTACGCTGACTTCGCCTGATCAGACCTTGCTTGAAGACTGGGTACCTCGCGTGTTGGCGGCGCTGGCCGGTCAGGATGCGCTGCGCGATGTCGCCAGCGACATGCAGACGGGGGGCATGCAGGCATTCCTTGAGGTGGACCGCGATGCGGCCGGACGGCTGGGCGTGACCATGGCGGATATCGACAATGCGCTCTACAGCGCCTATGGTCAGCGGCAGATTTCCACGCTCTTTACGCAAGCCAATCAGTATCGTGTCGTGCTGGAGGTCGATCCGCGCTTTGCGACCGAACCCGGTGCGCTGGAGCGGCTGCACGTGCGGCGCGACAGTGGCGAGCTGGTGCCGCTATCGGCATTGGCGCGCGTCAGTGAACGCCCGACGGCGCTGCTGATCAACCATGTGGGACAGTTCCCGTCGGCCACGATTTCCTTCAATCTGGCATCGGGGGCCTCACTGGGTGATGCGGTGGCCCGGATCGATGCCACCCTGACGGAAATCGGCCTGCCCGCCAGTATCGAAATGCGCTACCAGGGGGCTGCCCAGGCGTTCCAGGCATCGCTGTCGAACACGCTGTGGCTGATCCTCGCTGCGGTGATCACCATGTATATCGTGCTGGGCATCCTGTACGAAAGCACCATTCACCCGGTCACCATCCTGTCCACATTGCCGTCTGCCACAGTCGGGGCGCTGCTGGCGCTGCTGATCAGCGGCAAGCCGCTGGATCTGGTGGCGGTGATCGGCATCATCCTGTTGATCGGGCTGGTCAAGAAGAACGGCATCATGATGGTGGACTTTGCCCTCGATGCCGAGCGGCACCAGGGTATGTCACCGCAGGATGCCATCTACCAGGCGGCGTTGCTGCGTTTTCGGCCTATCCTGATGACGACGCTGGCGGCGCTGTTCGGCGCGATTCCGCTGATGCTGGCGTCGGGCTCGGGTGCCGAACTGCGGCAGCCGCTGGGCTGGGTCATGGTGGGCGGCCTGCTGGTCAGCCAGGTGCTGACGCTGTTTACCACGCCGGTGGTGTATCTGTTTTTCGATCGCTTGAGCCGTCGGCGCAGTGCGTCGTCGGCAATGGGTGCCGGGACTGACGGGAGCGAGCCGGCAGCCGTGGTCGAGACCCGGAGAGACTGATGTTGCGCCTGTTCATCCACCGGCCGGTGGCCAGTTGCCTGCTGGCACTGGGCATCATGCTGGTTGGCTTGCTGGCATGGCGTCTGATGCCGATTGCGCCGTTGCCACAGGTGGATTTCCCGACCATCGAGGTGTCGGCCGACCTGCCCGGTGCCAGTCCGGAAAGCATGGCGAGCACCGTGGCGGCACCGCTGGAGCGGGCGCTGGGCAGCATTGCGGGCGTGACCTCGATGACCTCATCCAGCAACCAGGGATCGACCGGCATTACGCTGGAGTTCGAACTCGATCGCAATATCCACGAGGCGGCCCGCGATGTGCAGGCGGCCATCAATGCTGCGCGGGGCGAACTGCCTGCCGGGATGCCGGGCGATCCGACCTATCGCAAGGTCAACCCGTCCGATACGCCCATCATGGCGATTGCGCTGAGTTCGCCGGATCGCACGCCCGGCCAGCTGTATGACATTGCCTCGACGGTGCTGGCGCAGAAACTGGCCCAGATCGGTGGCGTGGGCGAGATCCGGGTAGGAGGCAGTTCGCTGCCTGCCGTGCGCGTACAACTTGATCCCAGGGCACTGGCGCAGCGTGGCATCGCGCTCGACGAAGTCCGGCAGGCCATCGCCGATACCAATACACTGACCCCGCGTGGCGATCTCGAGTCGGCACAGCGGCGCTGGTCGGTCGAGACCAACGACCAGTTGCGCAAGGCGGTCGATTATCTGCCGCTCATCGTGCGTCAGCGTGATGGCGCAGTGGTACGCCTGGGGGATGTGGCCACTGTCAGCGATTCGGTCGAGAATCGCTACAGCAGCGGTTTTCACAACGACCGGCCCGCCGTGGTGCTGCTGGTCAGTCGGCAATCGGGTTCCAATATCGTCAGCACCATCGACGAAATCTATGCCCAGTTGCCGGCCCTGCGCGCCCTGACGCCCGAGGATGTCGACCTGACTGTGGTGCTCGACCGTTCCGACAGCATCCGGGCCACGCTGCGCGATGCCTGGCTGACGCTGCTGATCGCGGTGGTGCTGGTGGTGCTGGTGGTGTGGGCATTCCTGGGCAGCCTGCGTGCGGCACTGATTCCCAGCCTGGCCATCCCGGTATCATTGATCGGAGCCTTTGCCATCATGTACCTGTATGGTTTTTCGCTGAACAACCTGTCGCTGATGGCGCTGATCGTCGCGGCCGGGCTTGTGGTGGATGATGCCATCGTGGTGGTGGAAAACATTACCCGCCATATCGAGCGTGGCGTGCCGCCGTTTCGCGCTGCCTTGCTGGGTACCCGCGAAGTCGGCTTTACGCTGCTGGCAATGAATCTGGCGCTGGCCGTGGTGTTCGTGTCTATCCTGTTCATGGGCGGGCTGGTCGAGCGCCTGTTCCGTGAGTTCTCGATTACGCTGGTGGGCGCGATGCTGCTGTCACTGGGCGTATCGCTCACGCTCACACCCAGCCTCAGCGCCAGGTTGCTGCACCGCCACTCAGAGGCCGAGGCCGCACGGGGCGGGCTGGCGGACAGGGGACGAAGGCTGATGCAGGCATTGCGGGAAGGCTATGGGCGCAGCCTGGACTGGTGCCTCGGCCGTCTGTGGCTGGTGCTGGCGTTGCTGGTGGGTGTGATCGGTCTCAATGCCTATCTGTATGTGGCGATTCCGAAGGGTTTTCTGCCGCCGCAGGATACCGGGCAATTGTCGGTCTTCGTGAGGGGTGATGACGGGTTTTCCTTTCAGGTCATGCAGCCCAAGGTTGAAGCCTACCGACGCATGCTGATGGCTGATCCTGCCGTGCAGGACGTGGTCGGCAGCAGCGGGGGCGAGATGGGGGGCAGCAATACCTTCATCCTGGTGCGTCTCAAGCCGCTGGGCGAACGTGGCGAGAGCGCGCAGGCCGTGGCCGATCGCCTGCGCGATCAGTCGCCGCAGATTCCGGGGGGCATGCTGTTCACGCGTCTGGATCAGGATCTCAATCCACCACACTCGTTCGGTTCGTCGGGCGATTACTCGCTGACCCTGCTGTCGGGAGATGCCACGCAACTGCGTACCTGGGCACGCAAGGTATCGCAGGCCCTGCAGGAGGTGCCTGAGCTGGTGGATGTCGAATCCTTCGGCGACGATGCTGCCAAACAGGTGCTGCTGACGATCGACCGCGAGGCGGCGCAGCGGCTGGGGGTAGACATGCGGACGGTGGCATCGGTGCTGGGCAATTCGTTCAGCCAGCGCCAGGTCGCTACGCTCTATGACCGGCTCAACCAGTACCGTGTGGTGATGGAACTGGACCCACGCTATACGCAGAATCCGGATGAGCTGGAGCGTGTGCAGGTGATGACGGCCGATGGCCGACTGATTCCTCTCATGGCCTTTGCCCGCTACGAATACGGCGTGGTCAACGATCGTGTCTACCATGATGGCCAGTTTGCCGCCGTCGGCATCGATTTTTCACTGGCTCCGGGCGTGCCGCTACAGGCAGGCCTGCAGGTGCTTGACCGGGCTCTGGCCGGGCTGATGTTGCCATTGGACGTGCACGCGCGGCTGGGTGGCGGCGCGGCAGATTTCCAGGACAGTGTCGGGGCACAGCCCTGGCTGATCCTTGGCGTAGTGGTGGCTGTCTATCTGGTGCTGGGCATGCTGTATGAGAGCACGCTGCACCCGCTGACCATCCTGTCGACCTTGCCTTCGGCCGGGGTGGGTGCCTTGCTGGCATTGCGCATGGCCGGGCTGGAGTTCACGCTGATTGCGCTGCTGGGGCTGTTCCTGCTGATCGGGCTGGTCATGAAGAACGCCATCATGATGATCGACTTCGCGCTGGATGCGGAGCGTCATCGCGGCCTGGCGCCTCGTCAGGCGATCTACGAGGCAGCCATGATGCGTGTGCGACCGATCCTCATGACCAACCTCGCAGGCCTGCTGGGGGCCGTGCCGCTGGTGCTCGGGCTGGGCTATGGTGCCGAAATGCGGCGGCCCCTGGGCATTGCCATCGTTGGCGGGCTGGCGGTCAGCCAGTTGCTGACACTCTACACCACACCGGTGGTGTACCTGCTGCTTGAACGGGCCCGTACCCGCATGAAACGCTGGCAGAGACAAGGAACACAGGAATGACGAAATCGTTTTCGACCGTGCGATGCCGGCTGGGTGTGCCGCTGTTGGCCATGCTGCTGGCGGGATGCGCCATGGGGCCTGACTACGTGCGTCCCGATACGCCAGGCCAGACGCAGGCGGCCTTTGGGCAGCTCGATGGCTGGACACCGGCAGCGGGGCTGGTACGAGAGGTTGAGACGGACTGGTGGAAGGCATACGGCGATGCCAGACTCGATGCCTGGATGCCGGAGATCGAGCTGTCCAATCAGACCCTGGCCCAGGCAGTGGCACGTGCGCGGCAGTCTGCTGCGCTGGCTGCGGCAGCCCAGGCCGATTTCTATCCGCAGGTTGGCAGCAATGCATCTCTGACTCGCCAGGGAACGGCCAGCGGCGTGAACAACCAGTTCGGACTGACAGCCAATGCGAGCTGGCTACCGGATATATGGGGGCGCGTGAGCCGACAGGTCGAGGCGGGCCGGGCAGACCTCGATGCCAGCCAGGCCGATCTGGCGGCGGTGAAACTGGCG
>NZ_JBEFDG010000061.1:0-11433 GCF_040137905.1 Corticimicrobacter sp. | reverse complement strand
CGTACTTGAAAGCGTAGCGGCTGGCGTTGGAGACGGGCATGAGTTCGATGACGCCGATCTCGGAGTGGTTGGCGACGCGGGCGGACTTGTCGAATTCTGGCCAGCGGATGAAGTCGGCCTGTATGGTGTCGGCCAGTTCGCCGAGGAAGGTGTCCACGCCGATGGTCTCGACCAGTTCGGACATGGTGGGTACGTCTATGAAGCGTGTCATGGGTAACTCCTTGGAAACGTAAGGGCCGGGTTCAATGCTGTTGCCAGCGTCGATAGACGACCAGCAGGAAAACAAACCAGAGCGGCATGAAATACAGTGCGATCCGGGTGTCGGGTTTGAGTGCCAGCAGGCTCAGGACAAACAGCAGGAAGGCCAGCGTCAGTGCCGCCATGGCGCTGCCTCCAGGCAGCCGGAAGCGGGAGGTGGTATGCAGGTCGGGGCGTCTGCGGCGATAGGCGAGATAGGCAAGCAGGATCATCGACCAGGTAAAGATCACCAGGATGGCTGACATGGTCGAGATCAGCGTGAAGACCGCCATGACATCCGGGATAATGAACAGCAGTGTCAGCCCTGCGAGCATGCAGATACCGGAGAACAGCAGGCTGGCGACAGGCACGCCGCGAGAGGAC
Organism: Corticimicrobacter sp.; assembly: GCF_040137905.1. Lineage (NCBI taxonomy): Bacteria > Pseudomonadati > Pseudomonadota > Betaproteobacteria > Burkholderiales > Alcaligenaceae > Corticimicrobacter > Corticimicrobacter sp. Next base: position 10,812 of record NZ_JBEFDG010000061.1, on the reverse strand, counting down.
AGTCGCCCGAAGAGTGCCGGGGCTTTCTTGCGCCAGGCCAGGCCGAACAGCATCCGGCAGCCGGAGTACACCCCGCTGTTGCCCGAGGAGGCCGCCGAGGTCAGCACCACGAAGTTGATCAGGCCTGCTGCTGCCGGAAAGCCGGCCAGGACGAACAGTTCGACGAAAGGGCTGCGATTGGCAGGAACCTGTGCCCATGAAACAACGCTGATGATGCATACCAGCGACAGGATGTAGAACAGCAGGATACGGAATGGGATGGTGTTGATCGCCTTGGGCAGGGTTTTTTCGGGATTGCGGGTTTCTGCGGCCGTGGTGCCGATCAACTCCGTCCCGGCAAATGAAAACACGGCAATCTGGAAGCCGGCGAAGAAACCGCTGATGCCATGCGGCAGAATGGCTCCTTTCTCGGTCAGGTGCGAAAAGGATGCCACCACGCCGTTGGGAGACTGGAAGGACACTGCGATCATGACCAGGGCGGTCACGATCAGGGCCACGATGGCAACGATCTTGATGATGGCGAACCAGAACTCGACTTCGCCAAAGATGCGTACCGCGAGCAGGTTCAGGCCAATGAGCAGCAGCATGGTGAAAAATGCCGGCACCCAGGCGGGCATGTCGGGAAACCAGTATTGGACAAACCCTGCCACGACCACGACATCACCGACGACGGCCACGCTCCAGCTCAGCCAGTAGGACCAGCTCAGCACGAAGCCTGCTCGCGGGCCGAGATACTCGGCCACGATATCGGCAAAGGATTTGAACTCGAGATTCGACAGCAGCATTTCGCCCATGGCGCGCATGACGAAGAACAGGAAGAATCCCAGGATGGCGTAGACCAGGATGATGGACGTGCCGGACAGGGAGATGATCTTGCCGGATCCCATGAACAGGCCGGTGCCGATGGCACCCCCTATCGAGATAAGCTGGATGTGCCGGTTGTCCAGCGTACGCTGGAGATGGGGAGCCGCGTGATCTGACGAAGTCGCGGAGGTGCTGCCTTGCTGATGGGATGCGCTCATGGGGTCTCCTTGTTTTCTTATGTGATTCGCGTTGCCGTGGATGCAACGTGGCCGTACCTTTTCTGGGCAGGTATCGGCTTTGTAAAAGCGGTGATTCAGGCCGCCTGGTCAAATCCCAGCAGGGTGTTGACTGCATTGATCCCTATTTCATCGACCATGTAGCCGCCTTCCATGACGAACAGGGTCTGCAGGCCGGTGCCTGCAATGGCAGCCCCCAGGCGCAGGTAGTCATCACTGGTCAGCTTGAAATGACTGATGGGATCGCCCTCGAACGTATCGACGCCCAATGAAATCAACAGATAGTCTGGCTGGTAGTCGAAAATGCGCGTCAGTGCCGAGGCCAGTGCCGCTTCATACTGGGGCCATGCCGTGCCACGAGGCAGGGGCAGGTTGAGGTTGCAGCCGATGCCGGCTCCTGTTCCTGCCTCACGGGCAAACCCGGAGAAATAGGGGTAGGAAACGGCAGGATCGCCGTGGATGGAGGCAAACAGGACATCGGCACGGTCATAGAAGATATTCTGGGTGCCGTTGCCGTGGTGAAAGTCGACGTCCAGGATGGCGACGCGCCGTGCGCCGCGGGCCAGGCAGCGCTCGGCAGCGATTGCGACATTGTTGAGGTAGCAGTAGCCCCCCATGTATTCGCGCGCTGCATGATGACCGGGCGGGCGGCACAGCGCAAATGCGCTGCGGGCACCGTCGAGGATCAGATCCATGGCGGTCAGTGCGCTGTCGGCACTACTGCGGACGGCCTCCCAGGTGCCGGCCATGATGGGGGCACCGGCATCCATGGCATAGAACCCGAGCTTGCCATCGATGAAGTCCGGCTCACGCTCGATTGCCAGATCGCGTACTGGCCAGACAAGTGGCAGGGCGTCGTGCGTCTTGCCGGTTGCGCGCCATTCGTTCCAGGCATTTTCCAGAAATGCCACGTAGCGCTCACTGTGTGCGGCGACGTAACAGGCTCGGTCATATGCCTGCGGTTCAATGACTGGACCGAGTCCGGCGCTGCGCACATGAGCCAGTACCGTGTCCGCACGCTCGGGTTTTTCGAAAGACGGGCTGATCGTACCGTCTTTGAGTTCCGTGCCCCGATGCAGGTGGTGCCTGTCGCTGAATACGGTCTGCATGTACAACTCCTTCGGCTTTTTTATGGATTTTCGAAAAGAGTATGTTCGTTTATATTGAGGGTTGTTTCTTTGCTTTTGTTGATGCTGTTTTTTGGTTTATTGGAATAAAAATTCAATAGTGGTGGGATATGGGGAAAAAAGATTCTTTTGTTGAGATGGACGACTCTGATCGTCATCTGTTGCGCCTGTTGCAGGCGGATGCCACGCTGTCGAATGCTGCGCTTGGAGAGCATCTATCCATGAGCGTGACGCCATGCTGGCGACGACGCAAAAGGCTGGAGGATGCAGGGGTGATCACCGGCTATCGGGCCACGCTGGACCGGCGCAAGCTGGGCTATGACGTCATGGCGTTTGCCCAGGTCCGGTTTGGTGAGCATGCCGGCAACGAGCCTGATCGTTTCGAACAGGTCATCCTTCAGCGGCCAGAAGTGCTTTCCTGTCACAAAATCACCGGCGAGGCCGATTATCTGCTGACCGTGCTGGCCGCAGACCTGGAAAGCTATGGGCAGTTCATTGAAAATGTGCTGCGCAAGCAACCGGGCGTGGCGGTCATCCAGTCCAGCCTGGTGCTCCGGGAGGTCAAGGCAACCGCGCAGGTTGCGGTCTGATCGATCCCGCCGGGAGCCGGTGTATCCGGCTTCCAGGCGGGAGATAGGGGGAGGTTACTCGGTACGGGACAGTTTCACGGCCACCGGTGCCGCCGCCAGCGCCAGCGCAAAGCGCCGCAGTTCATCGCGCCGGAAGACATGCAGCGTGACGGTCTGCCCGGATTGGTAGCGTGACAGCAGCTCGTCCAGCTTGCTGTCGGCCGTGACGCGCAGGCCGTCGATGGCGACCAGCACATCGCCGGCCGAAAGGCCTGCCTCATGCGCCGGCCCCTGCTCGTATACTGTCCGCAGTACCAGGTCGCTGCCTTGCTTGCGGGTGGTGGCTCCCAGCACAGGCGCGGCATGTTCAGGCCGCTTGCTTTCCACGCGGATGCCTTGCGGAGCCAGCAATTCGGCCAGTGGCACATCGGCCGTGCCTTCGACCCAGGCGGCAATCGCGGCACCGACATCCACCCCCGTGGCTTCCTGGATCAGTGCCGGCATGGCCGCTTCGGGCAGGCCGTTGCGAGCCTGGGGATCGCGGGCGTAGAAATCGCGGCCATAACGCTGCCACAGCAGCGCCATGACATCATCAAGCGAGCGGCTGTTGCCGGTGGCCTGCCGGATGGTCAGGTCCAGACCCAGTGCTGCCAGCGCCCCCTTGGCGTAGTAGCTGACGATGGCATTGGGCGAGTTCTCGTCCTGCTTGTAGAAGCGCGTCCAGGCATCGAACGAGCTCTGGGCAATCGACTGCTTGAGGCGGCCGGGGCCGGTCTGCACCTGGTTGATCGTCTTGGCAAGCATCTCCAGGTACTGTGCCTCGGTGATCAGGCCGGTGCGCACCAGAAAAAGATCATCGTAGTAGGACGTGAAGCCTTCGAATACCCACAGCAGGCGAGTGTGATTTTCACGGGCAAGATCGTAGGGGGCGAAGGCGGCGGGCTTGATGCGCTTGACGTGCCAGGTATGGAAATACTCATGGCTGACCAGGCCCAGGAAGGTGCGGTAGCCCTCGCTCTGACGGCGGTCGCCAAAAACGGGCAGATCGCTGCGCGAGGCCATCAGGGCCGTCGAGGCGCGGTGCTCCAGACCGCCGTAGTCGCTGCCGGTCACCATGGTCATGAAGACGTAGCGCTCGGCACTGTCGAGGAACGGAGCCCGCTTGCTTTCCGGTTCGAAGAAAGCGATCTGGGCTTCGCAGATGGCGCGGACATCCGCCGCCACGCGCGACAGGTCGAGGTTGGGGATGACACCGGTAAAGACCAGTTCGTGCTCCGCGCCGTGCGCCTGGAAGGTAATGACCTGCGGCGTGCCCATTTCGACGGGATGGTCGATCAGCGCATCGTAGTCGGGGGCCCGGTACAGGCCGAATCCGTGTCGTACGGCTGCGCCCGGCAGGCCGGTGGCCTCGGGCAAGCTGGTATGCACGCTCCAGTCGGAATGCTGCTCGGGCGGACGGATATCGAGCAGGCAGGGCAGGTGCTCCAGCCCGTGAGGTTGCAGGAACACGCTGGTGCCGTTGAAGAAACCGTGGGTTTCATCCAGATGCGCACTGCGTACTGACAGGTCCCAGGCGTAGACGGTATATTCAATGACGAGCGTGCCCTTGCAGGGGGCGATGCGCCAGCGCTGGCTGTCGAGTTTTTCCACGGCCAGGGCACGGCGTCCGCTGCGTGCGGACAGGGTCTCGACCTGACGGGCGAAGTCGCGGATCAGATAGCTGCCCGGTATCCATGCCGGCAGCGAAACGACCTGGCCTTCGGGGTCGGGCTGTGCAATCGTCAGGGTGATCTGGAAGCGGTGCCCGGACAGGTCGGCGGGCAGCAGTCGGTAATGCAGGTGCGGAGTCTGAGTGTTCATATCGTTATCTTACTAAAAGCAGACAAGGAGACAGGAAATGATCGAGTCAGTCGTATTGCGCGAGGTACGAGGCCGTGTCGGCATTCTCACGTTGAACCGTCCCAAGGCGCTGAATGCGCTCAACGATGATGTGATGGATGCACTGGGCGTGGCGCTGTTGGAGTTCGATGCCGATGACGATATCGGTGCCATCGTGATCACCGGCAGTGAAAAGGCCTTTGCCGCCGGCGCCGATATCACGGTGATGAAGGACCTGAACTATGTCGAGGCGCTGCGCTCGGATTTCATCACCCGCAACTGGGAAACCATCCGTCGCGTGCGCAAGCCGGTGATTGCTGCCGTGTCGGGCTACGCACTGGGAGGCGGCTGCGAGCTGGCCATGATGTGCGACATCATCATCGCGGGCGACAATGCCCGCTTCGGCCAGCCCGAGATCAAGCTGGGCATCATGCCGGGAGCCGGTGGCTCGCAACGGTTGCCGCGTGCGGTGGGCAAGTCCAAGGCCATGGACCTGGTGCTGACGGCCCGCATGATGGATGCCGCCGAGGCCGAGCGTGCCGGGCTGGTGTCACGCGTGGTGCCGGCCGAGCGGGTGCTCGACGAGGCCATCGATGCGGCCACTGTGATTGCCTCGATGTCGCTGCCCGCCGTCATGCTGGCCAAGGAAGCCGTCAATCGCGCCTACGAGACACCGCTGGCGGAAGGGCTGCTATTCGAGCGCCGCGCCTTTCATGCGCTCTTCAGTACCGAAGACCAGAAAGAGGGCATGGTGGCTTTCGTCGAGAAGCGGCCGGCGACGTTCGTGCATCGCTGAGACTGATGCATAATCCATGAATACACACAGGAACAACATGTCGGCGCAACAAAAGAAATTTGAGCAATTCAGGGCTTTGCACCAACGGCCCAAGGCCTTCGTCATTCCAAATCCGTGGGATGCGGGTTCAACCCGGCTGTTGACCAGCCTGGGCTTTGAGGCGCTTGCCACGACGAGTGCCGGATATGCCTTCTCTCGGGGACGTCGAGACTCCCTGACCGGCCTGGCCCGCGATGAGGTGCTGGCAAATGCCGCCGAGATCGTCGGTGCGACACATCTACCTGTGTCTGCTGATCTCGGTGATGGCTTTGGTGCCGATGCCGAAACTTGCGCAGAAACCATTCGTGAAGCGTCGTTGACCGGGCTGGTGGGCGGGTCGATTGAGGATGCGACCGGCGATCCCGACAGGCCGGTCCATGCGTTTGCACATGCAGTCGAACGCGTGCGTGCGGCAGCCGAGGCGGCGCGAGATCTGCCCTTTGTTCTGACTGCGCGGGCGGAGAATTATCTGTATGGTATCGAGAGCCTGGATGATACGATCAAGCGGCTTCAAGCCTTTGCCGAAGCTGGCGCAGAGGTGCTTTATGCACCTGGGTTGCCCGATCTCGACGCAATCAGGACGGTATGTCGAGAGGTAGATAGGCCAGTGAATGTGGTGATGGGACTCAAGGGGCCTGTCTATTCCGTATCTGAGCTTGAGGATGCCGGTGTGCGTCGTATCAGTGTGGGGGGATCAATGGCACGCGCCGCCTTGGGTGGCCTGATGCGTGCGGCTGAAGAGGTGCGTACGTCTGGCACCTTTACTTACGCAGCTGCCGCGTTGCCCGGGTCGGTTATTTCAGCACTGATGGTCGAATGATGCAGCCTGCCAGCGAACATGAATGCAAAAAAGGGCTGGTATCAAGCCATTCATGGAAATTACGCAAGACTTGAAAATGTATACGGGGGGCCGGTTATCGACGATAACCGAAAATGCGTTACCCTGAACGGGTGATCGCCGGAGATCCTGTGGGATGCCGGCGTCGCGTTTTCTTATCGTGGATCATACAAGGATATATACCGGATGCAGGATCAAACCCCGTTTCGACCTCAGATTGCTTCCCTTTTACATTTGCGACATAGCGGAGGCGTGCTGGCACGCATCCTGGCTGGCCTGTGCCTGGTGGTCGGGCTGCAGGCAGGCGCTCAGGCGGCGACTGCCGCGTGTGAAGTGGATCGTCCGGTACGATTTGGCGGCATGAACTGGGAGTCCAACCTGCTTCTGGTCGAAATCGAACGAAGCATTCTGGAAAATGGCTATGGCTGCAAAACACAGGTGGAGCCGGGTGAAACGGTTGCGATGATTGCAGCGCTCGAACGGGGCGATGTCGATATCAACAGTGAAATCTGGCCCAACCAGACGCAGCATGCCTGGGGCAAGGCTTTGGAGTCAGGTAAAGTCATTGGCGTGGGCCATATCTTTACTTCCGAAGAGGGGTGGTATATCCCGCGTTATACCGCCAAGCGCTATCCGGATATCCGTTATGCACGGGATTTGTTGAAACATGCCGATGCCTTCGTGGATCCAGAGGATCCTTCGCGCAGCATCGTGTATGGCTGCCCAGTGGGCTGGACTTGCGAGACGGTCAACCAGAACCTGTTGCGTGCACTGGATATGGATAGCCAGTTCTCTGTGCTGTCGCCGGGTAACGGTGCTGCCCTCAAGGCAGCCATTCAGTCGAACTATCGCCGTCAACGTGATATCGCTTTCTATTACTGGTCGCCGACGCCACTGGAAGGCTCACTGGATCTGGTCAGGCTGGAGTTGCCAACCTTTGACGAGCAGGCTTATGTGTGTTTGACGCGGCAGGACTGCGCAGATCCCCAGCCATCGGATTTTCAACCCAACGATGTGATGACAGGCCTGAACAAGGCGTTTGCAGAGCAGGCACCTGCTGTGGCGGAGTTCTTTTCCAGGGTCAGCATACCGCGTGAGGTCATCAGTGCCATGCTGGCGCGTATGGAGTCCGATAGCCTTGAATATGCAGAAGCAGCCAGGCTGTTCTTGAGGGAACATGGGCAATATTGGCAGCAGTGGGTGCCTTCCGATGTCGCCCAGCGGGTTCAGGCCGCGCTTTAGATGGCAACCTATAGTAGAATGCGAATGTTTTTCAGTATTGTGTCTGTCTGAGCGATACCTGCCACGCCATTTCTGCCGCCACTTCAGGATAAGCGGCTTCTCGCATGCTGTTTCTATGTCCACCCACCATCCTCTGACCCGCACGCTGTTGGCTCATTGCGAAGAGCTGGTGTCGTATGTACAGCAGCGTTTTCCCGGTCGCGATTTTGCGCGCGATGTGATCCATGAGGTCTGCGTGCAATTGTTGTGCCAGCCTCCTCGTGAACCGATCGCCAAGCCGCTGGCGTACCTGCGCCGCATGTCATTGCATCGTGCCGTGGACTGGTGTCGACAGCCTGCCTGGCGCAATTCGTCCATGTCGTCCGATGCGGAGGTGTCCGAACCCTGGCATGCCGAGGATGGAGCCTGCATGCTGGATTTCCAGCAGCAACTGCGCATCCTGATCGATATCATCGAAGCCTTGCCGCCGCGGCCGCGGCAGTGTTTTCTCCTGCATCGCATCCATGGCATGGCGCACGCCGACATCGCCCATGAAATCGGTATCAGCCGCAATGCGGTCAGCCAGCACATCAGTACCGCAGTACGCCAGATTCGCAAAGGCTGGGAACCGGCGCATCACTATCTCGCCGTGCCGCATCGACCCGCAAGTCCCCTGGCCGGTGGCAAGGAGACGCATGCCCGGGGACTGCGTGCTTGTGTGGCGACGGAGTGCTGATGTCGTATTCCCAGGAGTCGCCACCGTGGTCGGCGCGGGCCAAGCCTGGTGAAGATGGCTCACCGGATGCCTGCATGACCGAAGAAGTCACGGCTGCGTTGCGTCAGCATTTTCCATCCCGCGAGGCCTTGCTCGAAGAGGCGCGTCGGCAGACGGCCCAGCAGAAAAGGCGTCGGGGGCGGGCCGTGGCCATTGTCGCGCTCTGCCTGCCCATTTGCGCGGTGGCAGCCCTGTGGTGGCAGGACCCGGTCTGGCAGGTCGAGACATTGCAGACGGCCGTGGGCGAGCAGCATCGCTATGCCTTGCCCGACGGTAGTCTGGTGGTGCTCAATACGGATAGCGTGCTGCGCCTGGAGCGTCGCCTGCGGACCCGCAGCCTGGTATTGGAGCAGGGCGAGGCGAGCTTTACGGTGGCTGCCGACTGGCGTCCGTTCATTGTGCGCAGTGGTGCGGCCTGGGTGCGTGACATCAGTACCGAATTCAGTGTGCTCAGGTATCGGGATCGCAGCCAGGTGACCGTCCTGGAGGGGGCTGTCGAGGTGGCAAGGCTGGACTCCGGAAATGGGCCGGCTGATCAACGGCAGATGTTGCGGGCTCGGCAGCAACTGAGCATGCCAGATCGTGCGTTGCCGGATGCAGCGTTGCCTGGGATCGAAGAAGTTGACCTGGCTGTCAGCCGGGCGTGGCAGCAGGGCCGCCTGGTATTCAACGGCACGCCGCTGGCTCAGGTGGTCGACGAAATCCGGCGCTACCGGACTGCTCCTGTCGAGGTTGCCGATGGGCTGGGTGCATTGCGTCTGTCCGGTGTCTACGATAGCCGGGATATGGATGCCCTCCTGGAGGCCTTGCCGCGCGCCTTGCCGGTACGGTTGCAGCGCCATGCGGACGGGCGGGTCAGCATCGAGCCCGTCCCGGACCGCAATCCTGCTGGCGCTTTGCCAAAGAAGTAATAATTTGTAAATTTTCCTCATCCTTGACCGGGCCGATACGCCATGTGAGTGGAATGTCCTGAATAGAACCTCACTTTGCAAGCGAGCATGCCCGTGTCCTCCCTCCCTCATTTCCGTCTGCGCCTCGGCTTCATGGCCGTGGCCGCTACCCTGGCCTGCGTGGCCCAGGCCCAATCCGTTACCCGAGTCCAGATCGATGCCCAGCCGTTGGGGCAGGCACTCAATGCGCTGGCCCTGCAGACCGGTGCCCGCATCGTGTTCGCCAGCGATCTGGCCGAACACAAGCAGGCCGGTGCGCTGCGCGGTGATTACACGGTGCAGCAGGCTGTGACGCAATTGCTGGCTGGCAGTGGTCTGGTGGCGGATTTCAGCGGCAATGAAGTGGTGATCAGGCCGGCAGGCAATGCCGCGCGTGCGTCGGATGAAGTGACGGCCTTGTCTCAGGTGGTGGTGACGGCCTCGCGCAATGAGCGCTACCTGAGCGAATTGCCCATGTCGGTCAGTGCCATCAGTGCGCAAGAACTGGAGCGCAATCCACAGACCAGTGTCGTGGCCCAGTTGCAGCAGACCCCCGGCGTGCTGGCGTCCGGTACCAATGAGGCCGGCAGCCAGAAAATTTCCATCCGGGGCAATTCCTATACCCGGACCCTGGTACTGATCGATGGTGTACGCGCCTCCGATTTCCGGGGGCTGGGCGGTGTCGGCAGTATTGGCCAGACGGTCAATCCGGCGGATATCGAGCGCATCGAAGTCATCAAGGGGCCGTCTTCGGTTCTGTATGGTTCGGATGCGATCGGGGGTGTCGTCAACATCATCACCAAGAGTGGCCTGCGTGCCGATCGTCCGCTGCAGGGGGCGGTGAGCATGCTGTATGACTCATCCAGCCGCAGTTTCGAGCCGAATGTGTCGCTGTCGGGAGCCGCGCGGGGCTTCAGCTATCGCCTGTCGGGCAACGGACTCAACGCCCAGGATCGCAGAACGCCCGATATGACGCTGCCGTACAGCCAGTATCGTCAGCGCAACTACAACGGCCGGCTCGACTATACCTGGGACGATGGGCGTGTCGAGTTCGCCGTGGACCGGCACACCGGATCGTTCGATGCCACGCCGACCTGGTTCAACGCAGCCAACGGCACGAATTACCCGCTTGATGCCGATGACTATACGGCGGCAACAGCACGCTACTATGTGCCCAAAAATGACCGCACCACCTATCGTACCAAGCTGGAATTGACCAACCTGGGCGAATATCTGAGCGGGCTGACCGTGTCGCTCTACCACCAGGATCTGACGACGCGCTCCGCGACCGATTTTGTCTGGTCGGGTGTACCCCAGACGCAATTCGAGTTCAAGCACAAGGCTTACGGCGGCAGCGTACAGAGCAACTGGCAATTGGGAGATGCGCATTTTGTCACGCTGGGCCTGGATGCCGATCATACCGAATACAAGGGTGTCGATGACTTCTTCACCACAGGTGTGCAGACCAGTAGCGACCGTACTTCTGGCACCGAGCGCAGTATTGCGCTTTTCGTACAGGATGAATGGAGCCTGACAGACAATACCGTGCTGACGGCAGGGTTGCGCAATACCTGGACGCGTGTCGAACTCGACAGGTCTG
>NZ_JBEFDG010000060.1:0-3684 GCF_040137905.1 Corticimicrobacter sp. | reverse complement strand
CCATCCCGGCGGGCAGCATGTTGGCTGCCTGCATCCGTTGCAGTAGATCTTTGATTGAGCGTTCACCAGCGGCGACCTCGCTATCAAGCAACAGTTGTCTGTAGAGCTTGAACAGCGTGGTATAGGGGATCGTGTCCGTCTCGACCAGCGAGCTGGGTACGATGTAGCCTTCGTGCAGCAACCGTTTTTCAAGTGCGCGCCAGTCGGGTGGTGGCAGGTGTGGCTGACGGGGATAGATGAAGTAGTCGTGTTCTGACATGGATGGCTGCCGGGCGGGCCGGCATGGTGATGTTGCGGTGTCGATGCAGGAATTCTACTACGGCTGTTTGGCCTGAATACTGCACGGTTTGGCAGTCATTTTGGATTATGTGATGTGATTTGGGCGTGCTATGGTTTATCTGATTGTGGTGGGGAAAAGTTCGTTGGCAAAGGATGTGCCCGATATCGTCGGCCAGATTGAATTTTCCGAACTGGCTGTGCTCTCGAAGCTGATCAAGCGACGGGATATGGCCTTTTTGCATGATGTGGCCTGCTTTTTTGAAGACAGGGCATTCTCCCTGCCGATGCTGCAGGAAGCCCAGGCGGATCTGTTTGCGATGTTGCCCGAAAATCTGGCTGCCGATGAGCGAGCCATGCTGCACAAGCTGCTTGCAGTCGTGGGCTATGCCTGCCACAGGCAATTGCCTATGTTCGGGGTTGCCAGCTAGCCTGGCTCGGATAGATTTGGTACGGGTGCGATGACTGTGACTGGTTTCTGCTGTGTGGATATAAAGGGACGTAGTTTGTCTGTGGATGTGCCTGCTCCAGAGTTGGGTGGAAAAGAGGCGGTTTTCATAGAAAAAATTGAATTGTCTTCTGCCGAAACGAAGCTTTTGGGTAGCGATGCAGGCAGAGTGCTGCATGTGTTCGGTGCATTGGTCAAAACGGGTGAGGTGCATCCCGATTTCGGTGAGCTGAAGCGGTTCGAGTTGGCAGTGGTAGAAAGCAAAGAGGGGCGTGCTGATTCTATTCTGCACCATCTGGCACAGCATGAGACGGTCATGTACAAGCGGGATGCGGACGATACAGGTGAACAGTGCGCGGATATGTTAACCAGGCAGGAAATCAAATTTCTGCGTCGACCGCCCCGCTGGAAAGTAGCGGACGCGTCTGTACCGGAGTGCCAGGGGGAACTGTTCCATTTTTGCAGGCAGATTTATATTCCTGAAAACAAAACGACTCGCCAGAATATGATCTGGGGATGTTCTTTGTTTTTATTTGTTTTTGTGACTCGCCAGGATGAGTTGCTTGTACAGGTTTTTCAGCAGGATATGTCCGAGCAGACCGCAGAGGATCATTACCGGCTGGAAGAGATGATGATGGAGTTTGACCGACATTATCAGGATTCAGGTCGTGTTGGAAAATTGATTGAAGAAGGCGATAAGTTTTTTCATGAATATGTTTTGAATCATGAACGTGTCAGTGGCTGGATGCTTGGCCTTCTTCTTGAAAATGCCAGAACGAAGGCTTTCAAGGCGCTGGTCTTGAAAAAGCGCAAGCATCATGAGATGCGTGGTACTGATTTTCTGGAACTCATCAATAAATAAAAATGAAGCATCATTTTGCGGATCTGCTGGATCGGGACGGATTTCACTGGAACATGGTTCCAAACCAGGAGCGCTATCGATATCGTATCGATGATATGAGCCCGGGAGACGACACGGTCAGAGCCGTCACGATTGGCAAGCACGACCTGCAGCGCGATCTGTTGCCGACGCTGCCAAACGTGGAGGAAGTCACCCTGCATGAACCGGATCAGCAACAATTGTGTGAGCTGTCCGGCATCAAGAACCTGAAAAGGCTGCGCATCAGCCATGTTCGCCTGAAAGATATTGATTTCATTGCCGAGCTGTCAGGTGTCGAAGAGCTGGTGATGGAGTATGTGTCAGGGTTTTCGGATCTGTCACCGCTCAAGCGCTTGCCGGTCTTGCGGTCGCTGCATCTCGAGAATCTGAGGAAGGTGTCGGATTTCTCCGGCCTTGATGGCCTGGTGCAGTTGAAGTATCTCAGGATCGACGGCACGCTGGACTGGAAGCAGCCGATCCTGAACTTCGAGTTTCTGAGGGGGCTGACCGGGCTGGAGGTGCTGTCATTTGGACAGGTTATTTCAAAAGCGGCCTATCCTGCGTTCTTGCCAGCCAGGCACCTGAGACACCTGAAAAAAATCCGGGTGCCTTCAAATATGTTCGATATGGCCGAGTATGCCCTGTTGTCCGTCATGTTGCCTGAGGTGCAGGGCGCGGATTGGCGCGCGTATCACCATACGTGCTATTCCTACCTGCCGTTGCAGGAAGGTGATGCCAGGCTGCATATGCCGCTTGAGAAGCTCAAGGTGCATCATCCGGAGGTCATTGTGATACACACCGGTGAGCGGCGGGTTCCTGATCCCGAGTTTGAATGGTTTGAGTGTACGGGAAAGAAATCAGGGCGTATCAAGTGCAAGCACCCGGATAGCGATGCGAGATGCCGGGAATATGAAGAAAATTTTGCCGCGATGAAAAATAATGCGGAACGTGTGTTGGCCGGGATTTCCGGCCTTGAAAAAGTGTGACTTTGAATTTTGCCTGAATGATGATGAGCTGCGACTTGGAATTTGATGCGAGAGAATTCACCCTGGGCTTTGCCAGCGAAATGAATGCCTGGGAAGATGCATTCCGGGACGCATGGCAGGAAAACAATAAAAACTATATCCATGGTGCGCCCGAAGAAATCATGGCCAGGTATCGTGCTGCCGACGAGGCCATGCACAATAAGTACCGCGCCCTGTATTGCGATATCTTTTATCGCTACTGCACCGACAGGGAGCGCAAGTATGGTGGCCCGCACGGTCCGAAAAGCGCCGGCATGCCGACCAAGTACAACGGCATTGATGCCGATGCGCCTTGCCAGGTGGAGCAAAAAAACAAGAGCCGCATTGAAGTGACCTGGGATATCAGGAACACCATCCTGCCCAGGAAAACCCTGTTTGTCTTGGTCAGGCGTGACCAGCAATGGCGCATCGACAGCTATAAATACCTGTCCGATGGCAATGAAAAATGGGATAACGGAATCCTTTGATGACGCAACATTCACACTGCCCCCTGTGTTCGGGGGAACTGCAAAAAATACAGGTCGCTCCCTGCTTCGACTGTGGTCATGCTCCAGGCGAGATCAAGGAATTCAAGCGGGGCGAGCATACGTACAACGTCTGGGAACTGTGGGGCCACGAACTGGTCCTGTGTGATTTTTGCGATGCGGATTTTGATTCCTACCATAATGCGTATTGGGGCCTGCCGCCGCATGCGCAGGCACATAACTTTCCCCTGAACCGGGTGCGCGAACTGGCGCGCCCCGGACTGGCCGAAGACCTGTATTGCGATACCTGCAAGCATCGACTGGCCTTCATCCTGTTGCGCCAGCATGCCCTGCAGCACAATCAGGCAGGCTATGGGGCGCATGGTTCAAAGCGATGAAGACGCCTCTCTATACCGTCACCATCGATTTCGAGGACCATTCCAGAGCGATTTTCCAGACTCAGGCCAGGAGTGAGCGTGCAGCCCTGGATCGTGCCTTGCTGGAATCTGAGGCAATGGCGGAATACGACCGGGTGCTGACCGAGTCGATGATCGACAACGACAGGCTCAGCCTGACGCACCTGGCGATGGG
>NZ_JBEFDG010000059.1:0-21891 GCF_040137905.1 Corticimicrobacter sp. | reverse complement strand
AAGCTGGATCCGCAGACGCGCAGCCAGATGCATGCCGAATTGCTGCAGTTGCAGCGACAGCACGGCATGACCGTGGTGTTCGTGACGCACGATGTGGAAGAGGCCGTGGTGCTGTCCGACCGGGTCATCGTGCTCGAGCCGCGTCCAGGCCGTGTCCGGGCGCAGCATGTGCTGGATTTGCCGCAGCCCCGATTGCCAACCGATCCCGTCGTGAGCGAACGGGTGCGCCAGTTGCGGCTGGAGCTGTGAGATGCACGCGAGTAGACGCATGATCGGATTGCTCCTGCAACGGCTGTTGCTGCTGGCCCTGGTCGTAGGACTGTGGTGGTACGGTGCCAGCCGCGTGCCTGCGTTCGTGCTGCCGGGGCCGGACAAAGTGCTGGATGCCCTGGTGAGGCTGGTGCACAGCGCGAGTTTTTTCAATGACCTGGGTGCCACGATGGGGCGGGTACTGACGGGTTTCCTCCTGGCCGTGCTGGTGGGGACCCCGTTGGGGCTGGCGTTGGGCGGGAGCCGTCTGCTGGCGCGGTTTTTCGAGCCGGTGCTGGCTGTGCTCAATACGGTGTCTTCGGCGATATGGGCCATTTTCGCCATCATCTGGTTCGGCATTTCGGATGCCACGACGGTGTTCGTGGTGTTCATGACGGCCATGCCGCTGATCCTGACCAACGTGTGGCAGGGGGCTCAGGCGGTCGATCGACAGTACATCGAACTGGCGCGGGCGTTCCGGTTTTCGCGGACGGCCACCCTGCTCAAGGTATCGCTGCCCAGCATCCTGCCCTATTTCTTTTCGGGCGCACGGCTGGCGTTCGGCTTCGGCTGGCGTGTGTCTTTGGTGGCCGAGACGCTGGGATCGTCCAACGGGATCGGCTATCGCCTGCGTCAGGCGGCCGACCTGGTGCAAAGCGATCAGGTGTTTGCCTGGACGGTGCTGCTGGTCGCGTTGATGCTGGTGCTGGAAGCCGGGGTGCTCAAGCCTCTGGAACGCTGGCTGTTTCGCTGGAAACTTTAAAACAAGGAGTGTTTCATGTCTTTCTTTTCATTGTGCAAGCTGGCTGGCCTGGGGCTGGTGGCGATGTCTGCGGTCATGTCTTCAGGTGTCGCACAGGCGGCCGACAAGGTGCGGATCGGTTACTGGACCAGTGGTGTCAGCCTGGGCTATGGCTCGGTGCTCGAGGCCACGGATTTTCTGGCCGGGCAGGGCATTGATGCAGAGTTCGTGCATTTTCCCGAGGTCAATGGGCCTACGCGCGCCTTGGCGGCAGGGTCGATAGACCTGGCCTTCGGTGCGCCGCTGGCGGGCGTGTTCAGCGCTGCGGCAGAGGGTGTGCCGGTACGGATCTTTGCCGCGACGCAGCCGGCCGATGTGCAGTTCGTGGTGCCGGCGGATTCTCCTATCCAGAGTCTGGATGAACTCAAGGGCAAGAAAGTCGGGATGTCGCCGGCCGGCTCGTCGGTAGCCGTGATCGCCAGCGCCGTGCTGGCTGGCAATCATGGGATCGGTGCCGAGGATTTTGCCCTGGTGGGGGGCAACGAGTCGCGGCTGGTGCAATTCGTGGCACAGAAACAGGTCGATGCCGCCGCGCTGCGCTCGGTCACCATTGCCCAGTTGGGCGACCAGTTGCAGGTTCGGCCGCTGGGCAGTTTTGCCCAGGAGTGGCGCAAGCTGACGCAATCGGACGCCGTGCCCTACATCGGTGTCGGCACGGTGCGTGCCAGCCTGGCGGACGAGCAGCCGGAGGTCGTGGCGCGGGTGATCGCCGCATTGCGCGAGACCCTGGCCTGGGGCAAGGATCACCCCGACGAGGTGGTGACCATCCTGCAGGGCAGCGCCAATCTGCCCGAGGCCGATGCCCGCGCCTATGTCAGCCTCTGGGACTCGATGAACCGGGCGTCGTTCGAGCCGGAAGAGGTCGAGACGCTGCGCCGCCAGCATCAGGTGTTCTCGGACAGCGGCCTGGTCAAAGGCCAGCTCGATGATGCCCTGTTTGCGACCCAACCCTATCTCCTGTCCAAGTCTATTCGCTGACAGGTCAATTCTTTCGATGGAGCTTTTTTCACAATGACCCAGACAACCATGAAGGCCCTGGTGCTCGATGCGCACGGCGACCTGGATCAATTGCACGTCGTGGCCGACAGGCCGGTGCCTGACGTCACCGACGGCCATGTGCTGGTGCGGGTAGGTGCGGCGTCTTTCAATTATCACGATGTGTTTACCGTCAAGGGCATGCCGGGCATCAAGGTGCCGTTGCCTGTCGTGATCGGCCTGGATCTGGCGGGCACGGTCGAGCAGGTCGGTGCCGGCGTGCAGGGCTGGCAGCCTGGGGACCGCGTGCTGGTCAATCCCCTCAAGCCCGGCGTGGGACTGATGGGCGAGATGACGGATGGCGGCATGGCCGAGTTTGCCCTCGCCGATGCGCGCCAGTTGATCCGCCTGCCCGATGCGGTGACGTTTGCCCAGGCGGCGGCATTGCCGGTGGCTTATGGCACGGCACACCGGATGCTGGTGACCCACGAGACAGTCAAGTCGGGTGATCGTGTGCTGATCCTGGGTGCAAGCGGTGGGGTGGGGACGGCCAGCGTGGTACTGGCCAAGCTGCTGGGGGCAGAAGTGATTGCCTGCGCCGGGAGCCATGAAAAGGCTGAACGCCTCAAGGCGCTGGGGGCCGACCATGTGGTCAATTATCGCGAAGAGGATTTTTCAAAATGGGCCATCGCCCGTTATGGCAAGCCCCAGCGTCGCACGCACGAGGGGGGCGTCGATGTGGTGATCAACTTCACGGGAGGCGATACCTGGGTGCCCTCGCTCAAGTGTCTCAAGCGTGGTGGCACGCTGCTGGTGTGCGGGGCCACAGCCGGGCATGACCCGAAGGAAGACCTGCGCTATGTCTGGAGCTTCGAGCTGACCATCAAGGGTTCGAACAGTTTCTACGAAGACAACCTGGTGGCCTTGCTCGATCTGGTGGCACAGGGACAGATCGAGCCGGTCATCGACCGTGTATTGCCGCTTGAACAGGCCGCAGCAGGGCTGGCCTTGATCCGTGACCGCGCCGTGCTGGGCAAGGTTGTCGTGGCGCCTGCCGCTGCTTGAAAAGGAAGACATCATGACTGACACAACATTGCCCGGCGCGGCCGAGATCCAGGCGCGCCTGCTCAAGGGACCGTATCACCAATGGCTTGGCCTGCAGGTGCTGGCCGTCGGCGATGGCAGCATCGAGCTGGGGGCGACATGGCGGGAGGAGTGGGTGGTCAATCCGGAAGGAGGCTACACGCATGGCGGCATCCTGGCTGCGCTGGTAGACCTGACCGCAGACTGGGCGCTGGTATCGCGCACCGGTCGGGGCGTGCCCACGATCGACTTGCGGGTGGATTATCACCGGCCAGCCAGGGGCAATCTGCGTACGACCGGCAAGGTAATCAAGTTCGGACGGCAATTCTCCGTGGCCGAGGCTCAGATCTTCGATGCCGAGGGGCAGCTCGTTGCCAGCGGGCGCGGCGTGTACGCTACACCTGCACCCAAGGACTGATCATGGCCATTGCGCTGGATCACGTGGTCATCAATGTGCGCTTTGCCATGGACGAGGCCGTCGCGCTGTTCGAGGCGCTGGGGTTTACCGTGACACCCCGTGGCTTCCATACGCTCGGTTCGATCAATCATCTGATCGTGTTTGGTGAAGCCTATCTGGAGCTGCTGGGGTTGCCGCAGGATGGCGAGCGTGTACGCCAGGAGTTGCTGGACAGTCCGGCAGGTCTGGATGGACTGGTATTCGCCTCGGCGGATGCCGCAGCCACGCATGCCGGGTTGATCCAGTCCGGCCTGAGCGTGCAGCCGGTGCAGCAGTTTTCCCGGCCTGTCGATCTGGAGGATGGACAGCGGGCCGTGGCGCATTTCGAAGCTGTGCGCCTGGTGACCGGGCAATTTGCTGCGGGACGGGTGTATTTCTGTCGTCACCTGACCCCTGAACTGGTGTGGCGCACGCCCTGGCAGCAGCACGCCAATGGGACGGCCGGGATTGCCGGCCTGACCGTTGCGAGTGCTGATCCCGAGCGCACGCGGCACGACTATGCCCGGTTGGGCCAGATCGATGCCCGCTGGGGGCTTGATGTGGCTGATGAGGCAGGGGTGGCCCGGCAGGTGGGGGCGTTGTCCGGGATCGGTGCCGACCGTGCGGAGCGTTTTGCCGTGCTGGCCTTGCAGGGCGTGGATCTTGCCGATATCACCCGTCGTGCTGCGGCCCTCGACTTGCCGCATCACGCCAGCGCAGGGCGTGTGTGTGTCGGCTTGCCGCTGTTCGGCGTCGTGCTGGAGTGCCGCGCATGAAGCCCGAAGTCGTCAACCTGGGGTGTGTCCGGCCTGTCCGCGATGATGGCGCACGGCTGGCGATCATCGGTCTGGATGCACAGATGCGCGCGGTGCACTACAGCGCCGCCGAGTTGGATGCGCTGGCCGATGGCGTGGCTGCCGGGCTGCGCGCGCGCGGGCTGTCGCCGGGCGAACGCGTGGCATTGCTGGGGGCCAACTCCGTGGCCTATGTCGCTGCCGTGCTCGGCATCATGCGTGCCGGATTGGTGGCCGTGCCGTTGAATCATCGCTGGCCGGATACGCAGATTGATTATGCCCTGGCCGATAGCGGTGCCCGACTGGTGTTCTGCGATCCGGAAAGGATGCGGCCTGAGCGAGGGGGTGTCGAGGGTGTCAGCCTGGCCTTGGAGGATACCGAGGGACTGTCTGCATTTGTCGGCCAGGATGCTGTCGCTGCGTGGCAGCCAGCGGGGTCGGAGACGGCGCTGATGCTGTACACCTCGGGTTCGACAGGCAGGCCCAAGGGCGTCCTGCTGAGTCATGCGGCACAGTTGTGGGTGGTGCGGACCCGGTTGCAGGATGCGTCGCTGGCGGACGAACGTGCACTGATCGCGGCACCTCTCTACCACATGAATGCCCTTGCCCTGATCCTGCTGGCGCTGGCCAGTGGTGCGACGGTCGTCCTGCTGCCGCAGTTTACGGCGCGGGCTTATATCGAGGCGGTGGGGCGTTACCGCTGTACCTGGTTGACGGCTGTGCCGCCCATGATTGCCATGATGCTGCGCGAGCAGGCACTGCTGGCCCAGACCGATCTGGGCAGTGTACGGGTGATCCGGATGGGGTCGGCACCAGTCAGCGCCAGCCTGTTGGCCCAGATACGGCAGTGGTTGCCCAATGCGCGCATCATCAATGCCTATGGAACCACAGAAGGGGGGCCGGTGGTCTTTGGCCCCCATCCTCAGGGGATACCGGCGCCGCCGCTGGCTGTCGGCTACGCCCATGCTGCCGTGCAGTTGCGCCTGCGGGATGGTGCGGGGCGGGATGTGCCGGATGAGGGCGTACTCGAAATCCGGAGTGCAGGATTGATGTCCGGCTATCACAACCGGGCCGATCTGGCTGCGCCCTTTACGGTGGATGGCTATTACGTGACGGGAGATGTGTTCCGGCGCGATGCACAGGGTTTCTACACCTTTGTGGGGCGTCGCGACGATATGTTCGTCTGTGGTGGCGAAAACATCTATCCGGGCGAAATCGAAAAACTGCTCGAACGCCACCCAGGCGTTCAGCAAGCCTGCGTCGTGCCCATCGATGATGACATCAAGGGACAGAAGCCGGTGGCTTTCGTGGTGCTGCGCCCGGAGGTGTGCGTGACCGCAGCGGAGCTGAAGGCGTTTGCGCTGGCACATGGGGCGGCCTATCAGCACCCGCGCCATGTCTGGCTGCTGCCGGCATTGCCGCTGGCGGCGACCAACAAGATAGACCGGCAGGCGCTCAAGCGCGATGCGCAGGCCCGGTTGCAGATCGACTGAGTGATACGGCAGTGCCGGGCGTTGGCTGCGGGACTGTCATTTTTCCGAGAAGGAGTTGCAAAATGCAGTTCAAATATCTGGTTCCGATGCTTGCCCTGGCAGTGGCCTCGCCTGCCCTGGCCCTTGATGACGTGACCGTGGCGCTGGCGATTCCGGCGGCCGTGCATGATGGCGCACCTTACGCAGCCGCCGAGGAGTTGGGGCTGTTCAAGGAGCAGGGGCTGTCCGTGAGTTTCGTGGTTTTCCAGGGGGCGGGTGCGTTGCTGCCCCAGGTGGCCAGCAAGCGTGTGACCTTCGGCTATCCGGTCTCGGAGCCGGTAATCTCGAGCTATTTCAGTGGCAAGGATCCGCTGCCGCTGCGCTATTTCTATAACGGCACGCCCAGCCAGACGCTGGAATATACCGTGCTGGAGGAATCCCCGATTCGAACGCTGGCCGACCTGAAAGATCGGAAAATCGGTGTGGGTGCCTTGACCTGGGGGACGATTCCCAATAGTCGTGCCGCCTTGCGCGTGGCGGGGCTGGAGCCTGGCAAGAATGTCGAGTTTGTGGCGGTCGGTGTGCTGGGCTCGGGCTTTCAGGCCTTGCGCAGCGGGCAGGTCGATGCACTGAACTACAACAGCAGCTGGGGAGACATTTTCGAGCTGACGGGCACGAAGATACGGCGCATAGCCTATCCAGAAGTGTTCCTCGAGAATCCGGGCAATGGGTTCATTGCCCACGAAGATACCTTTCGCGACAGTCCTGACCTGATCCGCCGTTTCGGGCGTGCCTACACGCAGGCGCAGTATGTGTGCGAGATCAATCCCACCTTCTGCGTGCAGGCATTCTGGCGGCAGAATCCGGAGAGTCGTCCTGCCGATGCCGAGGGCAAGGGGCTGGAAAATGCCACGACATTGCTGACCCGACGCCTGCAGCGGATGCTGTATCGCCCGGACGGGACGCGCCGGCAACCCGGTGAGTACGATCTGGATGTGATTCGCAAGGCGATTGGTGCGATGGCCGAGGCCGGTGAGTTCCCCAGTGCCGATGTTCCGGTTGACCGCATTTTTTCGAATGAGTTTGTACCGGCCTTCGATGACTTTGACAAGGACGCGTTGCGCCAGCGGGCCGAGGCCGCGCAATGAGTGCCGCATTGCACGTCGTACCGGCTGATGCCCTGGTGGATCAACCCCGGCATATCCATGCTGCGGGGTTGGCACCGGGGCAGGTTCGGCTGCTGGCTGAATCGACGTATCCGGATGGCAGCATCTGGCGCAGCCAGGCCTGGTTCGACGTCGGTGCGGATGGGCTGCTGGACCTGGATACCGCGTTGCCTGTGGCTGGGGACTGGCATACGCCGGAGCCGATGGGGGTGATCTGGTCGATGCGCCAGGTGCAGCCCCCTCGGCTGCCGGAACTGAGCGATGGGATCGCGGCAAGGCAGATCGCGCTGACGGTTGAGGATAGCGCCGGTCAACGGGCTCAGGCTGTGCTGGTGCAAAGATTCCTGGGCACAGGGGTGCGTCGCCAGGAAGTCCGCGAGTCAGGCCTCTCGGCTACGCTGTTCACGCCGGCGGGCGACGGACCGCATCCCCTGGTGATCGTGCTCAACGGCTCGGGGGGCGGAACACCGGAACAGCGTGCGGCGCTTTTTGCGGCCCATGGCTACATGGGCCTGGCACTGGCGTATTTCAAGGCACCTGGACGACCGGCACATATCTCGGGTACGCCGCTGGAGTATTTCGAAACGGCGCTCGACTGGGCCATCGACAAGTTGCAGCCACACAGGGGTTTTGTGGCCGTGTCCGGCCTGTCGCGGGGCGGCGAACTGGCCTTGTTGCTGGGGGCCACATTTCCGGCGCAGGTCTCAGCCGTGATCGGCTATGTACCCAGTGCCGTGGTCCATGGCACGCTGCGCGCCGGGGCACCCGAGGAACCACGCGATGCGACTGCCTGGACGTGGCGGGGGCAGGCGCTGCCCAATGTCTGGCAAGCCAACCCGCTGGCAGACTGGCATGCCTTCGATCATCCTCCTTCGCCTGATCGCCCGATTCGCCAGGCACCGGCCTTTGTGGCGGCGCAGGCGCATGCGCCCAGCGTTGCGGCAGCGCGCATACCTGTCGAGCGTATTGCCGGTCCGGTCTTGCTGATCTCGGGGGCCGAGGATGGATTCTGGCCTTCGCAGGCCTACAGCGAGCAGATCGTGGCAACCTTGCAGGCAGCCGGCCATGCCTGGCCCGCATGGCATGACGCCCATCCCGGTGCCGGCCATGCCATCGGCCTGCCCTATGTACCGACGACGATGATCGCCAATGTTCATCCGGTGGCCGGGGTGCCTCTTGATGGTGGCGGGACGCCGCAGGCCAATGCCCGGGCCAATCGCCTGAGCTGGGCCGGGGTGCTGGATTTCCTGGCGGAAGCCCGCGCTGCTCATGCCGCCCGCCCGCAGGGATGTGCCTCATGAGCGCCGCCCTGGAATTGCACGGGGTGGGCGTAACCTATGCCACCCGGCGAGGCCAGATCGAGGCGCTCTCGGCGGTAGACCTGAAAATCGAACAGGGTGAGTTCGTTGCGGTGCTGGGGCCTTCGGGCTGCGGCAAGTCAACGGCGCTCAAGCTGGCGGCCGGGCTGCTGCCGGCAACTTCCGGACAGATTTCGGTGGCGGGGCGTCCTGTGGCGGGGCCCAGTCGGCAAGCCGGGGTCGTGTTCCAGAAACCCAATCTGCTGCCCTGGAAAACTGTCCTGAACAATGTCCTGTTGCCGGCCCGTACGCTTGGTCTGTCGATGGCGGCCGCTCGGGGCCGTGCCCGCGAACTGCTGGAACTGGTCGGCCTGGGGGCCTTTGCCGAAGACTATCCGTTCGAATTGTCCGGGGGCATGCAGCAGCGGGTGGGGATTGCCCGCATGTTGCTGCACGACCCCGAGCTGCTGCTGATGGACGAGCCATTTGCCGCGCTTGATGCACTCTCGCGCGAAGCATTGACGCTGGAGTTGCAGCGCATCTGGAGCCAGCAGCGAAAATCCGTGCTGTTCATTACCCATAGCATCCAGGAGGCTGTATTCCTGGCGGATCGTGTCCTGGTGATGTCCTCCAGGCCCGGACGCATTGTCGAGGATAAAGTGATCGATCTGCCGCGTCCCCGTACGCTGGAGACATTGGCGGATGATCGTTTCACAGCACTGTGCCAGCATTTCCGGAGGCATTTCAGTCATGCGTAGAGTGATTCCCCTGTTGTATCCGCTGACCAGCCTGGGTGTCCTGATCCTGATCTGGTGGGCCGCCGTACGCGGTTTCGATATTCCCGACTATCTGCTGCCACCGCCGTCGGCCGTCTTCGACGCTCTTTATCGTGGCTTTGCCGATGGCAGCCTGTGGCCGCATATTGCCGCTACGTTGGGCGAGACACTCAGTGGCTATGTGATCGGCAGTGTGCTGGCTGTCCTGCTGGGTGTGTTGCTGGCCGAGTCACGGACGTTCGAGCGGTTCGTCTATCCGCTGCTGATCGGCCTGCAGGCCACGCCCAAAGTGGCACTGGGGCCGCTGATCCTGGTGTGGTTCGGGTTCGGCATGGCGTCCAAGATCGTGCTGGTGACGCTGGTGTGCTTTTTCCCTTTGTTCGTCAATACAGTCAACGGTATCCGCCGGGCCGATCCCGACCTGATCGATACCTGCCGCTCTTTTTCTGCCTCGCGGTTCTACCTGCTGCTGCACGTCAAGCTGCCTGCGGCGGCGGGCGAAATATTCGCAGGACTCCAGATCGGCGTGGCACTGGCGCTGATCGGTGCCGTGGTGGGAGAATTCCTGTCGGCGCAGCGTGGCCTTGGCTACCTGATCGCATCCAGCTCGGTCAGCATGAGCATGTCCACCATGTTTGCAGGTGTGTTGCTGCTGGCCTTGATCGGCTTGACTGGTGCGCAGACCGTACGCTGGTTGCAGCGTCGCCTGCTGTTCTGGGAGCCAGGCGCTTTGCGGCGCGATGACCGCGCCACAGGAGGGCGCTGAAATGACATTCGATTGGCACAATCCCTATCCGACGACGCGCATTCCGGTCTTTGCCCGCAATGTGGTGTCCACCTCCCATCCCCTGGCTGCACAGGCCGGGTTGCGCATGCTGCTGGCTGGCGGCACGGCGGTCGATGCCGCCATTGCTGCGGCGGCGGCGCTGACCGTGGTCGAGCCGGTCTCGTGTGGCCTGGGGGGCGATGCATTCGCCATCGTGCATGATGGACAGGCATTGCATGGCCTCAATGCCTCCGGGACTGCGCCGGCTGCCTGGGACCTGGCATATTTCCGTACGCGCTATGGCGAGGAAGCCGATGGCTCGGTGCGGCGTCCGGTTCGTGGCTGGGACAGTGTGACCATTCCCGGCGTGGTGGCGGGCTGGGCCGCGTTGCACGCGCGTTTCGGAAAACTGCCGTTTGCCGATGTACTGGAACCCGCCGCCGAGCTGGCCGAGCGAGGCGTCACGCTGGCTCCTGTGGTGGCCTATAAATGGGCGGCGGCCGTGCCCGCGCTGCAGGCGCAGCCCGGCTTTGCCGAGACGTTCATGCCGAAGGGGCGTGCGCCGCGGGTCGGCGAGGTTTTCCGCTGTCCGGCACTGGCGCGTACGCTGCGTCTGCTGGGCCGCCAGGGCGCGAGGGCGTTCTACGAGGGCGAGGTGGCCGACGCCATCGTTGCTCACGCCAACGCCACGGGCGGGAGCCTGGGCCGAGCCGATCTGGCGGCCTATCAGCCTGAATGGGTCAACCCCGTGTCGCAAGCCTACCGGGGGTATGAACTGCATGAAATCCCGCCCAACGGGCAGGGGATTGCTGCGCAGGTGGCCCTGGGCATCCTGGCGCATTTTGACCTGTCGGCGCTGCCGCCCGACTCTGCGGAAGGCCTGCACCTGCAGATCGAGGCCATGAAGCTGGCCTTTGCCGATGTGTATCGTTACGTGGCGGATCCGCGCAGCATGGCGGTGACCCCGCAGGACATGCTGGATCCGGCCTACCTGGCGCAGCGCGCCAGGCTGATCGATCCCGGTCGGGCGCAATTGCCGGATTTCGGCTTGCCTGCCAGCGGCGGAACGGTCTATCTGACGGCTGCCGACGAACAGGGCATGATGGTGTCTTTCATCCAGTCGAACTACATGGGTTTCGGTTCCGGCGTGGTCGTGCCGGGCTATGGTGTCAGTCTGCAGAATCGAGGGGCAGGCTTTTCCGGCGATCCACGCTCGGCCAATGTGGTGGCACCGGGCAAGAAGCCGTTCCATACCATCATCCCGGCCTTTCTGACGCAGGCGGGTGTGGCCCGCATGGGTTTTGGCGTGATGGGGGGCGATATGCAGCCACAAGGCCATGTCCAGACCCTGATACGCATGCTGGATCATCGACAGCAGCCACAGGCTGCATGTGATGCCCCGCGCTGGAAGGTCAATCGCGATTTCTCGGTGGACCTGGAAAACACCATGAACCCCGATGCCGTGGCAGGGCTGGCTGCACGTGGGCACCGCCTGCGGTCGGTCGAAGACCCCTACATGGATTTCGGGGCCGGGCAGTTCATCTGGCGGCAGGACGATGAGGCTGGGCAGGGCTATGTCGCCGCCAGTGACAGTCGTCGCGATGGCCAGGCTGTGGGCTTTTAGGTGTCGCGCTCTGCGCCAGGCATGCAGGTTTCGGCATGCCTGGCGCATTTTTCTGGCATCGGGCAGATTGGGCATATTGTTATGCCCAATCCTTTGTTCGCAACGGCCTATTGCCTTTCTAGAATGCCAGTTCGCTTCACTGCAGAGGGTATTCCATGTCCGTTTTTTCCCATAAAAACCGTGCCGGCCGCATGCCGGGTCTCCGGCTGCGTGCCGCCACTGCTGCGCTGGCCCTGATGCTGGCTGGCGGGGCCCAGGCCGAAGTGTCCGAAGTCCGGCTCTCGCGCCAGTTTGGCCTGCCCTATCTGCCGCTGGTCGTTGCGGCGCACGAGAACCTGATCGAAAAACATGCCCAGGCCCAGGGCGTGGCTCCTCTCAAGGTGACCTGGACCGAACTGGCCAGCGGCACAGGCCTGACCGAAGCGTTGCTGTCGGACAGTATCGATTTTGCCGGTGGCGGCATCGGTCCGTTGCTGTTGCTGTGGGACCGTACCAAGGGCGGCGTCAAGGCGGTGGGCGGACTCGACGGCTCGGTTGCGTATCTGGTGTCGAACAATCCTGCCGTCAAGTCCATCGAGGACTTCGGCGATGGCGATCGCATCGCCCTGCCCGGCGTGAAGGTCTCGGCGCAGGCCCAGTGGCTGCAACTGGCGGCTGCCAAAAAATGGGGCGCAGACCAGTATGACCGACTGGATCGCCTGACGGTGACGCTGCCGCACCCGGAAGCGGCTGCGGCCGTGATTTCCGGACGCTCCGAGATCAATGCCCACTTTGCCACGGCACCTTTCAGCTACCAGGAAATCGCCAGCCCCAATGTGCATGTGGTGACGACTTCGGATGATATCCTGGGCGGGCCCGCGACCAATACCTTCCTGTATGCCAAGACCCGGTTTCGCGACGATAACCCCAAGGTGTTCCGGGCCGTCTTCGATGCCCTCAAGGAAGCCCATGAGCTGATCGCCGCCGACAAGGCCGAGGCGGCCCGCATCTATGTCGAGCAGACCGGCAGCAAGCAGAGCGTCGAGGAAGTGCTGGCGATTCTGGAGCAGCCAGGCCAGCGGCCTGTGTTCGGGGTCAACAATACCTATGTGCAGGCCGAGTTCCTGAACAGTATCGGCACACTCAAGAGCAAGCCCGAATCCTGGAAGGACTATGTCTTTCCCGAGCTGCACGACCAGCCGGGTAGCTGAGGCAGGGCATACCTGACCGGAATGAAGCTTTGCACGTGCGGGAGCGGGATAAATTCTCTACTATGGCGTTCCTCATCTATTTCATTCCGGCATAGGCCGGCGTTCTCGATATGGCTTATACGATTCAGGCAGTGATAACCCTGGCAGGCGATTCCATGGGGTCATTTCCGGAGCCGCTGCGCTGGCTGCCGCTGCCGGCGTCGCTTCTGATGTTGCCGCTGGGTACGGACGCCCTTGAGGTGCTCGGTCTTCCACGGCGGCCATTCACGTTTGAAGAAGAAACCGAGACGCCACCGTCGCTGGGCAAGTTCTGCGAGCGTTTGAGTCAGGGCCGCAGCATCGTGTATATCGAGGCAGAGATTTTTGGTGGCTGGGGGACACAGGCAAGTATCCTGTTCAAGGACGGGGTGCAGGTCGGTGATCCGGTCATCGCGGAGGATGCCATCAATCAGGCCCTGCGCAGTCTTGGTGTCGCCAGTGGCAATGCCGTGGATGAGTTCGAGGCCGCAGGCCTGGGACGGCACAGGAATACAGACGGGTGGCTTGAATGAGCCGGATATATGTCTGCGCTGTCCATGTTCGTTGTCCATGACGATCCTGGTGTGTGCCTGATGTCTCTGCCACATCTGCGCCAGCTCCAGGACGCGCTGGTTCGACGCGGCTGGACAGTGATCGAGTACCTGCGAGGCGACCCTGCGTTCGACGTGCAGGGCGCGGCCTCATGGGCGATCCAACGCGATGAAAGCAGGCCGGCCCTGCTGCTCGATTTTGCAGGCTTCGGCAGCATGGGGGAGGATATCCCGCTGGACAGAAGCTATGCGTGCGCCGTGCGGGGGACCGCCATCAGCCTGTATTTCAGCCGGGTGAATCGCAGCCAGGATACCTGGCAGCGAGATCTGGCCGGATTCATCGATGCGCTGGATGGTGCCGAAAAAATGCCTCGGCCAGTCTGACCCAATAGGTCGCTCCAATCGGCAGCAAGGCGTCATTGAAATCATAGCTGCCATTGTGCAACTGGCAGGGACCCTCGGCAGCCTGTGATGCGCGGTGCGTGCCATCGCCGTTGCCCAGGAACAGGTAGCTGCCGGGAACATGCTGCAGGTAAAAGGCGAAGTCCTCGGCAGCGCCCAGTGCCGGCGTGTCCCGATCGACCTGCGAGGCACCGAAGGTCTCGATGGCCGTGTCGGCCGCAAAGGCCGTCTGGGCCGGATGGTTGACCACGGGGGGATAGCCGCGTTTGAAATCCAGCCGCCCCTGTGCGCCATAGGCTTGCGGCAGCGTCTCCACCATGCGGCGCAGGCCGGATTCGATCCGGTCCAGCGTATCTGTGCGGAAGGTGCGCACCGTGCCGCCCAGAATCGCTTCGTCGGGAATGACGTTGTAGGTTTCGCCTGCGTGGACTTGCGTGACAGACAGCACGGCGCTGTCGAGCGGCGAGGTATTGCGTGATACCAGGGTCTGCAGCGCGCCGATCAGGCTGCCGGCCACCACGACCGGGTCGATGGCGCGATCCGGGATGGCGGCGTGGCCACCCGTGCCGCGCAAGGTGATGTCGAAACGGTTGCCGGAGGCCATGATGGGGCCAGCGCGAAAGCCCAACTGGCCTGCGGGCAGGCCGGGCATGTTGTGCAGGCCGTAGATTTCGTCGCAGGGAAAGCGCTCGAACAGGCCGTCTTCGATCATGGCGCGGGCCCCGGCGTTGCCGTTTTCCTCTGCCGGCTGGAAGATGAAATAGACCGTGCCGTCGAAGTCGCGGTGGCGTGCCAGGTACTGTGCCGCGCCCAGCAGCATGGTGGTGTGGCCATCATGGCCGCAGGCGTGCATCTTGCCGGGTGCGGTCGATGCGTGCGCAAACCGGTTGTGCTCGGTCATCGGCAGCGCATCCATGTCGGCACGCAGGCCGATGGCGCGGGTGCCCGCACCGACCGTGCCGCGCAGGATGCCGACCAGGCCGGTGCGAGCCAGTCCGCGATGCACCTCGATCCCCCATTGCTCAAGCAATTGCGCCACGCGTGCTGTGGTACGGACCTCTTCAAAGGCAGTTTCCGGATGGGCGTGGAAGTCGCGCCGGATGGCGGTCAATGCCTCGGTGGCGGCAACAATCTCGGGGATCAGGGGCATGGCAGTCATGGCTTCGTGTGTGGGCAGGGCAAAGCAGGCGGGTGTCCGGGGGCGGATCAGCGGCCGTTGCCTGTGCTTTCGAAGAAGTACTCCTGCCATGTTTCGGGCTTGCGCTTGAGCGAGCCGACCTTGTGCAGGAACTCTGCCAGTACCTGGGTGTGCGCCGGGGCCGTGTCGAAGCTGAAGTCGGGGTTGCGGATCAGCTCCAGGATGGCGGTCTCGCTCAGATTGGAGTGGGTGGCTGTCTTGAAGATGCGGGCCGCGGCTTCAGGCTGCTCCTTGATGAAGCGCGAGGCGTCGTCCAGTGCCTGCACAAAGGACTGGTAGACCTGCGGGCGTTCCTGGCGGAATTTTTCGGTGGCAAATGCCACGGTCGAGGTCGCACCCTGGCCCAGCACATCATATGAGCTGAAGACCGCATGAAAGCCTGGCCTGGCCAGCACCTCATACTGGAACGGTGCGCTGGACATGTGCGCGACGATCTCGGTCTTGCCGGCCAGCAGGGCGCTGGTGGCGTCGGGGTGCGACATCGACACGGTCTGGCTGTCGAGTTTTTCCCATTGATCCTCTCCAAAGGCCTGGGCGGCTGCCATCTGCAGATAGCGCGCCTGACCGGATACCTTGACGCCGGGCACGGCGATGCGGTCGGTCGGCTTGAAGTCCTTGACCGACTGGATATCGGCCCGATTGGTGACCAGCAGCGAAGGTGCGGCACTCAGGCCGGCGATGGCCCGTACGTTTTCCTTGTCGTGGGTACGATCCCACAGCGTCAGCAGGGGGGCCAGGCCGCCTGCGCCGATGTCGATGGAACCGGACAGCAGCGCGGCAATGATTTCCGGGCCGCCGGGCACCTGGTGCCACTCGACGGTCAGCTCCTCGATACCGTTTTCACGGGCACGGGTTTCAATGAATTTCTGGTCCTTGGCGACCGTCAGGAGCAGGTAGGGCAGGCCGTACTGGTCGGCCAGAACCAGTTTTTCGGGAGCGGCCTGGGCCGACGTGGCACCGATGGACAGGGAGGCGGCCAGTGCCAGCAGGGAGTGGAACAGCGGTTTCTTCATGATGCGTGATGCTTGGGCTGAGATTGAAACAGGCTGGCCGGACGATGTGCGACACGCCGTGCGGCAAGACCATCCATAGTAGGGTGCTGCGGGTTTCCGGATCGGACTGGAAAATGATTTGCATATTGCGTCTGGTTTGGTTGAGGGGCTGAAGCCAGACGCGGCTTGCCTCATGAATTTCGATGATAAAAAAATAGAAATATGATCGTTCGGTTTTGTGCCTGCTCGCCGGACAATGCCCAGTTCGAGCCGGAGGCCGCCTGATTCCGGTGGGCTGCGGCATGCATTCATGCAGAAAGAGGGCATCGCGGTGACGGATATTTCATTGGTCAGCACATCTGACGCGCCGGGGCATGCCTTGCCCGCGCCTTTGCTGGAGGTCGATCGCGTCAGCCTCGAATACCGCACGCCGGAGCGGGTGGTGCGTGCCACGCATCAGGTCAGTTTCGATCTTTACCCGGCCGAGCGTTATGTCTTGCTCGGGCCTTCGGGGTGCGGCAAGTCCACGCTGCTGAAATCGGTGGCCGGTTTCCTGCCGCCGGTCGAAGGCGAGATCCGGCTCGATGGCCGGGTCGTCCGCCAGCCGGGACCGGATCGGATCGTGGTCTTCCAGGAGTTCGATCAGTTGCCGCCCTGGAAAACCGTGCGCCAGAACGTCATGTTTCCGCTGCTGGCCTCGGGGCGACTGGGGCGTCGCGAAGCCGGCGAACGGGCCCTGCATTATCTAGAGAAGGTCGGCCTGGCGGCATTTGCCGAGGCCTATCCGCACCAGCTTTCCGGAGGCATGAAGCAGCGCGTGGCGATTGCCCGGGCGCTGGCCATGCAACCGCGCATCCTGCTGATGGATGAGCCGTTTGCCGCGCTGGACGCACTCACGCGTCGCAAAATGCAGGAAGAACTGCTGGCGCTGTGGGACGAGGTTGGCTTCACCCTGCTGTTCGTGACGCACTCCATCGAGGAAGCCCTGGTGGTCGGCAGCCGCATCGCCCTGCTGTCGCCGCATCCAGGTCGCGTGCATGCAGAAATCAACAGTCATGAATTCGGGCTGCACAGTACCGGCAATCATCGTTTCCAGGCCACGGCGCAGCGCATTCATCGCCTGCTGTTTGCCGAGCCGGGTCAGGCCGGTGCGCAGGCCTTGCAGGAGCAGGCGGCATGAGCGCGCATACGATTCCTGTCCGCCCCGAATACGAGGTCGAGCTGCAGCCGGTGGTCAATGTGTCGGTGGAGCGCGCGTTGCCGCTGTCGACGCGGCTCTGGCAGCAGGCCTGGCTGCGCAAGGGCATCATCCTGATCCTGCTGGTCGTGTTGTGGGAACTGGCGGCGCGCTGGCAGGACAATGAACTGCTGCTGCCGACTGCCACGGCCACTTTCCGGGCGCTGGTGCAGGACCTGGCCAATGGCGAACTGCTGGAGCGCATCGGGATTTCGCTGACCATTCTGGTGCAGGGCTATCTGGCCGGCATCATCCTGGCATTCGTGCTGACCACGCTGGCAGTGTCCACCCAGCTCGGGCGTGACCTGCTGTCGACGCTCACCTCCATGTTCAACCCGTTGCCGGCCATCGCGCTGTTGCCACTGGCGCTGCTGTGGTTTGGTCTGGGCACGGGCAGCGTGATCTTCGTTCTGATCCATTCGGTACTGTGGCCGCTGGCGCTCAATACCTACGCAGGTTTCCAGGGTGTGCCCGAGACCTTGCGCATGGCGGGCCGCAACTACGGGCTCAAGGGGCTGCGCTATGTGCTGCAGATTCTGGTGCCGGCCGCGCTGCCGTCCATCCTGTCAGGCCTCAAAATCGGCTGGGCCTTTGCCTGGCGGACCCTGATCGCAGCCGAACTGGTGTTCGGCGCTTCGTCGGGCAAGGGCGGATTGGGCTGGTTCATCTTCCAGAATCGCAATGAGCTGTATACGGATCGCGTATTCGCCGGTCTGTTGATGGTGATCGTGATCGGCCTGCTGGTCGAGAACCTGGTGTTCAACGTGCTGGAGCGCGTGACGATCAAGCGTTGGGGCTTGCAGAAATAACACGGGCCGCCCAGGGGCGGTAAAAACGGTTCTGTACAATTCTTCCGTATAACGGTTTGCCTCGCATACGGAAAATTAATACTCATGAACCGCATCCTGCACACGGCCGACTGGCAGATCGGCCGTCAGTACGCACGTTTCGAACCCGAGGACGCTGCGGCCCTGTCCGAGGCCCGCTTTCGTACGGTCGAACGGATCGCCGCGCTGGCCCAATCGGGCTGCTACGATGCCGTACTGGTCGCGGGCGACGTGTTCGATGCGCAGACGGTGTCCGAGCGCACGTTGCGGCGTCTGTTCAATGCGCTGCAGGGGTTCGATGGCGACTGGGTGTTGTTGCCGGGCAATCATGATGCGGCGCTGGTCGAGAGTGTCTGGACCCAGGCGCAGCGCCTGGGCCTGCCCGGCCCGCGCACGCATCTGGCGCTGCGGCCCGAAGTCATTTTGCTGGATGCCTCGCGTCTGGCGATCCTGCCTGCACCGCTGACCCAGCGCCAGACCTACGAAGACCTGACCACCTGGTTCGACCAGGCCGGGACACCGACCGGCTGGCGTCGAGTCGGGCTGGCCCACGGCAGTGTGCAGGGCATCCTGCAGGACGATATCGACGCGCCCAACCCTATCGCCCCTGATCGCGCTGCGCGTGCCCGGCTCGACTACCTGGCGCTGGGCGACTGGCACGGCCAGCGTTGCATTGACGCGCATACCTGGTACAGCGGTACGCCCGAACCCGACCGCTTCAAGGACAACGGTGCCGGCCATGTGCTGTCGGTGGCGTGGGATGACGGCGCATCGGCCACGGCCTCTGTCGCACCGACGGTCGAGCCGCTGTTCGTGGCGCATCATGTGTGGCAGCAGTGGCATGACACTCTGGCTGTGCCCGATGACCTGGATCGCCTGGTGGCCCGCCTGGAGTCAGCGCCAGCACAGGCCGTGCTCGACCTGACTCTGGAGGGGCGCACCGACCTGGCCGGCCAGCATCGGTTGCAGGAGGCGCTGGCCCGTGCGCAGGCGCTGCTGCGCAGCCTGTCCGTGCAGCAGGATGGCCTGAAACTCTATCCCGGAGAACAGGAGCTGGCCGCGCTCTCGGCATCGGGCTATGTCGGCGAAGTGATCGCCGAGTTGCAGGCCCGCCAGGAAAGCGACGACAGCGGCACCAGCCGCGAGGCCTTGGCGATTCTGGCCCAGTGGCTGGAGGAAGCATGATGCAATTGCAGCAGATCCGTGTCGAACAATTCCAGTGCTATCGCGCTCCGTTTGTCGTCGATGGCCTGACGCCGGGCCTGAACATCCTGAGCGGCCCCAACGAGGCCGGCAAAAGCACGTTGGCACGCGCCATCCGCACGATATTCCTGGAACGCTATAGTGCCGGTACGCTGTCGCATCTGCAGCCGCAGGACGACAGCGCCGCCTCGCCCTCGATCGAACTTGAATTCCTGTGGCAGGGGCGGCCCTGGCGGCTGTCCAAGCAATTTCTCAAGAAAAAGCGTTGCCTGCTCAGTGATGGTCATCAGCAATGGGACGGCGAGGAGGCCGAACAGCGTCTGGCCGAGATGATGGGCTTCGGCTATTCCAAAAAAGGACTGAGCAAGCCCGAGCACTGGGGCGTGCCGGGCCTGTTGTGGGTCGAACAGGGCAGTGGTCAGGAATGGCGCGAGCCGGTGGCCCATGCCGCCGACTACCTGCAGCAGGCATTGGGTGACATGGTGGGCGCATCCGACCAGCGCGAAGGTGATGGCTTGCTGCGACGTGCCGAAACCGAGCTGGCCCAGTACCTGACTGCGCGCACGGCCAAGCCTACCGGTGCCTATCTGCAGGCGATCCAGCAGGCCGAAGAAGCCAGGCAGCAGAGCGAGGCTCTGCAGGTTCGCCTGCAGGCCTATCGCCAGCAGGTTGATGAACTGGCCACCTTGCAGCAGCGACACCGTCAGGACAGTGCCCAGCGTCCCTGGGAATGCTTGCGTCACCAGCAGGCCGAGGCCGAGCAGAAACTGGCGGCCATCCGCCAATTGCAGGCCCGGCAAGAACAGGACCGGCAGGCGGCCGACCAGACCACGCTCAATCTGCAGTTGCAGCGCGAAACGCTGCTGGCACAGCAGCAGGATGAACAACAGGCCCAGGCGCGCGCGCAGGCGTGCCAGCAGGCCGATGCCCAGGCGGAGTCCACCGCACAGGCGCTGGCACTGCTGCGTACACAGACGACACGCGCCCAGGCCGCCTGGCAGCAGGCTCAGGAAGCATTGGCGCGCAGCCAGTCGGCGCTGCGCGGCCTGCAGTTGCGGCAGCAGGGCGAGATTCTGGCTCAGCGCCAGCAGGAATTCCAGGACAGGCTGGCACAGGCGCAGCGCTGGCAGCAAGCCTGGCGCGATGCGCAACAGGCCGAAGCGGCTCTGGCCGTGGACGAAGCTGTCTGGAAACAGTGGCGACAGGATGCACAGCAACTGCGCGAACTGGATATCCAGCGCCAGGGCCTGGCGACGCGCATCCGTTACCGTCTGGTGCCGGGGCAGACCCTGCAGTTGGGGGCGGCGATGTTGCAGGGCGAGGGCGAGCAGCCGCTGCTGGAAGCCGCCACGCTGAGCCTGCCGGGTGTGGGCGAGCTGGAACTGATTCCCGGTGTTCGCGACCTGGCCGAACTGGGGCGTCGTCACAGCGAACTCGAAGCGCGCTGTCGGCAACACGCTCAGGCCCTGGGGCTGGAGACGCTGGCAGCGGTCGAGGCACGGCATGCACAGGCACAACGCCATCAGGCCGACGGCAAGCATGCGCAGACCATGCTGCAGAGCCTGGCTGCCAAGGGTGTGGCCGCGCTGGAAGCGGAGCATGGGGCATTGCAGTTGCAGGTGCAGCGCCAGACACAGGACTGGGCGGCGTGGCTGACACACTGGCAGCAACTGCATCCCGGTCAGGACTGGCGCGAAGCCGCCGCGACCGAAGCGGACGAGCATGGTGCCCGGCGGCAGGCCGACCTGTGCCGGGAACATCTGCAGCAGGCCGAGCGCCAGCAGCATGATGCCGTGCTGGCGCACCAGCAGGCTCAGCAACAGGCCCGCCATGCGCACCAGGAGCATGAGGCGCTACAGACCCGGCTGGCCGATCCGGCCCGGCTGCAACAACTGCGCGCGGGCCGGGAGCGCCTGCTCACGCTGCAGGCCGAGGCACAGGCTCAGCAGGCCCGTATCGAAGCCCGCCAGCGCGACATCGATGCTGCCCGCCCCGATCTGCTGGAGCAGGATATCCAGCGCCTGACGCAGAGCGCCCGGCACCAGGAAACGGCTTTTCTCGAACTGGGGCATCGCCTGGATGTCCTGCGTGCCCAACTGGAAAGCCTGGGGGCGCAGGGACTGGACACGCAATATGCAGAAGCCGATGCCACCTTCGAACAGGCCGAGCGTCGTCGCCAGCAACTGGCACAGCGCGCGCAGGCTTTGCAACTGCTGGTGCAGTTGCTGTCAGACAAGCGCCAGATCCTCATCGGTCGCTTGCAGGCACCGCTGCAACAGCACCTGCAGCGCTACTTGCCGTTGCTCTACCCACAGGCCGGCATTGCACTGGATGAAACCCTGCAGCCCGCATCCCTGACCCGCGATGGCAGGCTGGGCACGCCGCTGGAGGCACTCAGCTTTGGGTCGAGAGAGCAGATCGGACTGGCCTGCCGCCTGGCCTATGCCGACCTCTTGCAGCAGGCCGGTCGCCCCACGTTGCTGATTCTGGATGATGCGCTGGTACACACCGACGAGGCCCGTCTGGCGCAGATGAAACGCATGCTGTTCGATGCGGCGCAGCGCCACCAGATCCTGTTGCTGACCTGCCACCCCGACAAGTGGCGCGACATGGGCGTGCCGGTGCGCACGCCATTTACCGCGCAGTCGGGGGTGACGACGTAGAGGCGGGCTCGGCGGGTGTCGGGCTTGATGGTTCTGTGCGTTGCGTTTTGTTGGCCTGCTTGGGCAGGACTGGCGGCAGGGTAGCGGGTTCCTGTTCTGGTAGCGCAATAGGTGTCGGCCGTGCAGGCTCCTGCGTGACGGAGCATGTTGCCGACTCCGACTCCGACTC
>NZ_JBEFDG010000058.1:0-98535 GCF_040137905.1 Corticimicrobacter sp. | reverse complement strand
AGTAGTTGCCCGATACCGGGGCCACCCACTTGCCGCCAATGTAGTTCTCGTACTTGCTCTTGAAGGGAAAATCGAGGTCAATCCCGAACTGCTTGAGATCAAATAATGTCATGGTGTCTCTGCTGCTTGAATCTTATATATGGCGTTGGATGCTTTTCTGGTCTGCTTTTTCAATCACTTCTTTATGTCAGGTCTCCTGTCTGTTTCGTTTTTGAATATCGATAGGGCTTTCCAATCAAATCCATAGTCTTTGTGTGGTTTTTAAAAATATAGCGGATCGGATTTCGCGGGGGTATGGCCAAGGATTGAACAGATTGTTCGGTGCCATGAACGCTTGCGATCAGGCTCTGTCCCCGTTAGTCGAAATCGGGTGAGAAAAGGGATGGGAAGCGTTGCGGCACGGTGCGCAACGCCAAAATGGCATGCAGAACGACCGGATTTTTCCGGTGCGTTCTGTCGGGATGGGCTGGAGGAGGGAGAGCGGTTTGCTTGATAAAGATCAAGCGAGGGGATGGCCTGTCTTTATTTTCAGAAAGGCAGGTGTACTAGGCGTTGCGCCAGGAAATTGACCAGTGCGCGCACGCCTGGCATCAGGCCGCGTCGGGTGGGATAGACGAAGTGGCCGATATTGCGGGGGTATGACCACTCAGGCAGCAGCGGCTCGACGTGCCCTGCTTTAAGGAGTGGTATGGCGATGATGTCCGGCAGGACGGCAGCTCCCAGACCGGCGCATACCGCTTCCTGCAAAATGTGGAAATCGCTGCATACCAGGCGTGGAGACACGTTGATATTGACCGTGTCTGTTTGTTTTGAGAGGGGGATGTTGCGCCGCTCTTCGGCGTCCACCATGGATAGAAAAGGCAAGTTGGCCAACTGCTCGGGGCAATCGATTCGCGCATGCGTATCCCATAGCTTGGGGCTGGCGATCAGCATGGGTTGGGAAATGCCAAAGATGCGTGCGACCAGATCATGGTCGGTATCCAGCTCGCTGCGGACACGGATGGACACGTCGAAACCTTCGCTGAGCAGGTCGAAATGCCCGCTCTTGACGCGCAGGTGCACCTGGATACGCGGGTATTGCTCCATGAACTCGACCAGCAGGCGCGGCATGATGGATTGGGCGAACGAGGGCGGGCAGCTCAGGCGGACAAAGCCCTGCGGCTCACGCTGCAGGGCGGTCATGATGTCGCGTGCGTTCTGGGCCTGCTGGAGCACGCTCCTGCAATTGGCCAGGAAGATGTCACCGGCTTCCGTGATGGAGAAGTGGCGTGTGGTGCGCTGGAACAGGCGCATGCCGAGCTCGGTTTCCAGTTGGGAAATGTGCTGGCTGAGGCGTGACTTGGGGACGCCGAGCAGGCGTGCTGCTGCAGAGAAACCACCGGCATCGGCGACGGCGACGGCAAATTTGAGATCATTGAGATCGGGCCACGCGTTGAGGAGGTCGGATGTAGGCATCGGCAATGGTGGGTTGGGTGACAGATGTTCGCCGCATTCTGTGGCAGCACAGTCTGTCGTGTCACGACAAGGACTGTCAATGCAGCGAGAATTGTCAATGAGCGGCAGGGGGGGCTGTGTAGATAGACCATGTATCGATGCGCAGGTTCCTTGATAAAAATATTGCAGGTACAATGCCTCTCGCTTTGAAGAATCCGAGGAGCGTTGCGACGGGCACAGGCCCGCCAGGCTCGGATTCCATACCGGCAGTGCAATACTGCCGGCAGCAACGACGCTCACCTCATTTTCTGTGCAGACAGGCCGAGGTGAGACGCGCAATGCGCGGTTGCCCGTTCTGTGTGCTCCCGTCCGGAGAACGACACCATGACCGCAGCAGCAACCGCCAATTTCACTGACTACACAATCGCCGACATCGGCCTGGCCGAATGGGGCCGTCGCGAGATCGCGATCGCCGAAACCGAAATGCCCGGCCTGATGGCCACCCGTGAAGAGTTCGCCGCCAGCCAGCCCCTCAAGGGTGCGCGCATCGCCGGCAGCCTGCACATGACCATCCAGACGGCTGTGCTGATCCAGACCCTGCAGGCACTGGGTGCCGAAGTGCGCTGGGCCTCGTGCAACATCTTCTCGACCCAGGACCATGCCGCTGCCGCCATCGCTGCCAGCGGTACGCCGGTGTTTGCCGTCAAGGGCGAGACGCTGGAAGACTACTGGCGCTATACCCACGAAATTTTCAACTGGCCCGACCACCGCCATGCCAACATGATCCTGGACGATGGCGGCGACGCCACGCTGCTGCTGCATCTGGGCGCGCGCGCCGAGCAGGATGCGTCCGTGCTGGCCAATCCCGGCAGTGCCGAGGAAAAAGTCCTGTTTGCCGCCATCCGCGAAACCCTGGCGCGTGATCCCAAGTGGTATTCGACCCGCCTGGCGCAGATCCAGGGCGTGACCGAGGAAACCACCACCGGCGTGCACCGCCTGTACCAGATGTCGCAGAAGGGCGAGCTGGCCTTCCCGGCCATCAACGTCAACGACTCCGTCACCAAGTCCAAGTTCGACAACCTGTACGGTTGCCGCGAGTCGCTGGTCGACGGCATCAAGCGCGCCACCGATGTGATGGTGGCCGGCAAGATCGCCGTGGTGGCCGGCTATGGTGATGTGGGCAAGGGCTGCGCTCAGGCGCTGGCCGCGCTGCGCGCCCAGGTCTGGGTGACCGAGATCGATCCGATCTGCGCACTGCAGGCCTCGATGGAAGGCTTCAAGGTCGTGACGATGGAAGAGGCAGCCGACAAGGCTGATATCTTCGTGACCACCACCGGCAATTACAACGTGATCCGTCGCGAGCACATGGAGCGGATGAAGGACCAGTCCATCGTCTGCAACATCGGCCATTTCGACAATGAAATCGATGTGGCCGCCATCGAAGACTGCCAGTGGGAAGAAATCAAGCCGCAGGTCGATCACGTGATCTTCCCCGATGGCAAGCGCATCATCCTGCTGGCCAAGGGCCGCCTGGTCAACCTGGGCTGCGCCACCGGCCACCCCTCTTTCGTGATGTCGGCATCCTTCACCAACCAGACCATCGCTCAGATCGAGCTGTTCACGCGCGGCGAAGCCTACGAGTCGGGCAAGGTCTACATCCTGCCCAAGCACCTCGACGAAAAGGTCGCCCGCCTGCATCTCAAGAAGCTCGGCGTGCAGTTGACCGAACTCACGCCCGAACAGGCCGCCTATATCGGTGTGTCGGTCAAGGGGCCTTACAAGGCCGACCACTACCGCTATTGATGCGGCGGGCTGGCGACCGCCGCTGCACCCGTCCGAATCGGGAGGGGCAACTGCAGCGGCGCAGTACGCCGGCCTTTGTTGCGTTCCATTTGGCCTGCCGTTACGCTGTCGCGACAGGCTGCACTTGCGCTGTCTGACCTACAGGAGATCTCTCATGACGCTGATTCTGGTATGGATTCTGAATGCGGTATCGCTGCTGGCCGTTGCCTATCTGCTGCCCGGCATCGCGGTCGCCAGCTTCGGCTCGGCATTGATCGCCGC
This sequence comes from Corticimicrobacter sp., assembly GCF_040137905.1. Lineage (NCBI taxonomy): Bacteria > Pseudomonadati > Pseudomonadota > Betaproteobacteria > Burkholderiales > Alcaligenaceae > Corticimicrobacter > Corticimicrobacter sp. Next base: position 95,037 of record NZ_JBEFDG010000058.1, on the reverse strand, counting down.
GCTGGTGCTGGGGTTGCTCAACGCGCTGGTCAAGCCGGTGCTGATTTTCCTGACGCTGCCGATCACGATCGTCACGCTGGGGCTGTTCCTGATTGTTCTCAATGCGCTGCTGTTCTGGTTTGCAGGTTCGATCCTCAAGGGTTTCCAGGTCAACGGTTTCTGGTGGGCAGTGGCCGGTGCCATCCTGTACAGCCTGATCTCGGGTCTGCTTTCGAACCTGGTAAACGCATAACTTTTTCTCTTTTCCTATGACCAAGCCCGATCTGAGTCTGGAGTTCTTCCCGCCGCGCGACCTGGCCGCCCAGGAGCGGCTGGTACGCACGGCCAAACAGTTGCTGGCCGTGCATCCGCGTTACGTCAGCGTCACGTTCGGTGCCGGCGGGTCCACCCGTGAGGGTACTGCCCGTACGGTCGGCACGTTCCGTAATTTCGGCTGCGATGCGGCACCACACCTGTCCTGCGTGGGCTCCAGCCGTGATGATCTGCGCCAGATTCTGCAGTCGTATCGCGAGCAGGGCGTGCGGCGCGTGGTGGCCTTGCGCGGCGACCTGCCGTCGGGCATGGGGCCGGAGGCGGGCGAACTGCGTTATGCGGCGGAGCTGGTGGCTTTCATCCGCGAGGAAACCGGCGACGCTTTCCATATCGAAGTGGCCGCTTATCCCGAGATGCACCCCCAGGCTGCAGGACCGGGCGAGGATCTGGCACATTTTGCCGCCAAGGTCAGGGCCGGTGCGGATGGCGCGATCACGCAGTATTTCTTCAATGCCGATGCCTATTTCGACTTTGTCGACCGGGCCCGGGCTGCTGGCGTCGATGTTCCGATCATCCCGGGCATCATGCCGATCACCAACAACAGCCAGTTGTCGCGCTTTTCGGCCATGTGTGGTGCCGAGATCCCGCGCTGGATCAAGTTGCGGCTCAATGAGTATGGCGATGACCGCGCCTCGATCAAGGCGTTCGGTACCGAGGTGATCACCGACATGTGCCGGCGCCTGCTCGATGCCGGCGTGCCGGGGCTGCATTTCTATACGCTGAATCAGGCCGACCCGGTATTGGATATCTGGCGCGGACTGGGGCTCGAGAATTAGCGTTTGACTGGCATATCCGGTTTCTTTTCGGGTATGCCTTATGTCATATTCTGTCGGGTTATTGCATGTAAAATGTAAGATAATTTTTTTGATGCAACCAAAATGTGCTGATGGCGCAGCCACGGCCAGGGGAAGGTGTGATGCGTGTCTTTGCAAACATGAAACTGGGTCGGCTTCTTGCCGTGGGATTCGCAGGCGTGATCGCGGTGGGTGTGCTGGTGGCGGCATTCGCGGCCCTGCGCCTGGATGCCGCCAACGACCTGCAAGGCCTGACCCAGGCACGGCTCAATGACCTCAACATGCTGCAGGAGGTCAAGAACAACGCCAATCTGAGGGCCCGGTTGCTGCGTGATGGTGCGGTCGATGCCGCGCTGCGCGGACGTGCCGACGATGTGCGCAGCCTCGAGCAGGCGACCGCCCGCAATACCGAAATCCTGACAACCTTCCGCCGCCTGGTCAATGGCGCTGCTTCGCTGCCCGGCATCGACCAGCGTGAAGTGGCCGAGGCTTCGGGCCTGCTGGGCCGGATCGAACAGACCCGGCCTGCCTACCTGGATGTATCGGACAAGGCGTGGCAGCGGATCATGGCAGGCGATGCCGAAGGTGCCCGCGGCCTGATTGCGGGACCGCTGCGTACCGTGCAGGTGGCCTATTTCGATGCCGTCGATGCCATGATCGCTTATCAGAGCAGGGTTACGCTCGGTACGTCGGCACAATCCGAGCGGGATTTGCATCAGGCGCTGGTGATCCTGCTGGTGCTGACGATCGTGTCGGTCTTGCTGGGCTGCGTGGTGGCCTGGACGATTACCCGTCGCATCAAGACACAACTGGGTGGCGAGCCGGTCTATGCGGCCCGGATTGCCCAGGATATTGCCCAGGGCAACCTGGCGATCGAGGTCGAGGTGCATGCCGGTGATACGACCAGCGTACTGGCCGCCATGCGTGCAATGCGCAACAGCCTGGCCCAGGTCGTGGGCGAGGTGCGCCAGAGCAGTGAATCGATTGCGACTGGCTCCAGCGAAATCGCCAGTGGCAACGCTGATCTTAGCCAGCGTACCGAAGAACAGGCGTCCAGCCTGGAGCAGACGGCTGCAGCGATGGAGCAGATGAATTCCACGGTTCGCCAGAATGCTGATACGGTCGATACCGTGGCGCAACTGGCCAACTCGGCCAGTACGACAGCGGTGCGCGGCGGCGAAGTCGTCGGCGACGTCGTGCGGACGATGGAAGCCATCACGGCCAGTTCCCGCAAGATCGCCGATATCACCGGCGTCATCGATTCGATCGCCTTCCAGACCAATATCCTGGCGCTCAATGCCGCCGTGGAAGCCGCGCGTGCCGGTGAGCAGGGCAAAGGATTTGCCGTGGTGGCTGGCGAAGTGCGCACGTTGGCCCAACGGTCGGCCCAGGCCGCCAAGGAGATCAAGGACCTGATCGGCGAGAGTGTTTCCAAGGTCGAGGATGGCGCGCAGCAGGTCGGCGAAGCGGGCTCCACGATGAGCGAGATCGTTGACCAGGTGAAGCGCGTTGCCGACCTGATTGCCGAGATCGGGGCCGCTACGCATGAACAGACGCAGGGCATTTCCCAGGTCGGTGATGCCGTCAATCAGCTGGATCAGGTCACTCAGCAGAATGCCGCACTGGTCGAGCAGTCTGCTGCCGCTGCTGCCAGCCTCAATGAGCAGGCTGCGCGGCTGGTCGAACTGGTCAGTGTATTTCGCCTTGGCGTGACCGGTACCTCTGATGCTGTGCAGGTACGGCCTGCCGCACGTATTCAGTCATCGGGTCGCACGGCAGCACCGGTGCGCCGACCGGTCGCCAGAACAGCCCCTGCCAAGGCGCGACCGGCTGCTGCGCTTGCGCATGACAAGACCAGCACGCCCAGGGCTGCGGCCGACAAGGCGGATGACTGGGATACGTTCTAGGGTCGATGCCCCCTTCTTCTGCAGGTAGTCCGCAGCACCTTTCAGGTGCTCGGACTGAGTCACTGGCGTTGCTGATGTTGCAAATCAAAACCATACCCAATAAACTACCGTCCGTTAGGTTTTCTAACGTACGGTAGTTAGTTTTGAGGAGCCAGTTGTGCAGAAAAACAGGAATCGTGCCGCTGCGATACAAGGGGGATCGTTGCATACCAGTATCTGGGTAATGCTGGCGCTCGGGGTCGTGGCCAGTCCATGGAGCCGCGCCGAGGCCCAGGAGACTCAGAATGAGCAGGCAGTGCATTCGCTGGACTCGGTCCAGGTGCTGGGGACCGCCGAAGAGCAGATGAAGCAGGCGCTGGGCGTGTCGGTCATTACCAGCCAGGATATCGAGAATACGCCGCCGGCCAATGATCTGGCCGACATCATCCGCCGCCAGCCGGGGGTCAATCTGACGGGCACCAGTGGGTCGGGCATCCGGGGCAACAATCGCCAGATCGATATCCGTGGGATGGGGCCGGAGAATACGCTGATCCTGATCGATGGCGTACCGGTGCGCTCACGCAACGCCGTGCGCTATGGCTGGGGTGGTGACCGAGACTCGCGGGGTGATACCAACTGGGTCCCCGTGGAAATGGTGGAAAGCGTCGAAGTCCTGCGTGGACCGGCTGCGGCGCGCTATGGCTCGGGTGCCATGGGGGGCGTGGTCAGCATCCGCACCAAGGGCGTGGCGGACAAGCCGACCGGTTCCGTCACCTACTACACCAACCAGCCTGACGACAGCAAGGAAGGCGCGACCAACCGGGTCAATCTCAGCCTGAGCACGCCGATCACCGAGACGCTGGGCATCCGTGCCTACGCCAACTGGAATCATACCGACCCGGACTCGCTGAACATGGCTGCGGGGTACAACAATCGCTTCCGCCATGCGATTGCCAATGGCCGCGAAGGGGTGGTCAACAAGGATGCCAATGTGCTGCTGGCCTGGAAGCCGAGCAGCGCACATTCTTTTGACCTGGAAACCAGCTATTCCCGCCAGGGAAACCGTTATGCCGGCGATTCACCGTTCTGGCACGATGATGGGATCGATGGGCTGTATGACTCGGAAACCAATGTCATGTATCGCCAGGCGGTGTCGCTGACCCATCGGGGACGATACGACTGGGGCGACTCCCTGCTGAGCGCGGCCTATGATGTCACCCGCAACCATCGCCAGCGTGAAGGCCTGTCGGGTTCGGTGGAAGGGGCTCCCGGCAGTGGCGGTGATGATCTGGGCGTGTTCGATACGGCCCGTTTGCGCACGGTGCAATTGCGTGGCGAAGTCAATGTGCCATTTGCCGTGGCGGATGTGGCACAGGTGCTGACCGTAGGGGCAGAGTATTTACGCGAATCGCTCAACGATCCGGGGGGCATGCGCGATAGCCTGAATGCCCAGCAGGGCAGCGCGACCCGGGCCAGACAGGCGAGCCAGGCCATCTACGTGGAAAGCAACATCGAGGCCAGTGAGAACCTGACGCTGACACCGGGCATGCGCTTCGACCACAGCGATACCTTTGGTTCCAACTGGAGCCCCAGCCTGAATGCGGAGTATTGGCTGACATCGGCCTGGTCCATCAAGGGTGGCATTGCCCGAGCCTACAAAGTGCCCAACCTCTACCAGGCGACCGAGAACTACGTCTTGAACAGCCGGGGCATGGGATGCTGGATGGGCAATGGCCCGTGCTACCTGGTCGGCAATCCGGATCTCAAGCCCGAAACCAGCATCAACAAGGAAATCGGGGTGTCCTACGATCCGGGCGACTGGCGCTTCAGCGTGGCGTATTTCCGCAATGACTACAAGAACAAGGTGGATGCCGGCACGACCAGTGTGGGCACCATCGGCGGTTCACAGGTCTACCAATGGACCAATACCGGCAAGGCACTGGTGCAGGGGTTGGAAGGCAATCTGTATTTCCGGCTGGGCGAGTCCGTGGAGTGGAACAACAACCTGACCTACATGATTGATGCCGAGCGTCGTTCGGGACGCTTCAAGGGCGAGCCGCTGAGCATCATTCCCGAGTTCACGCTCAACTCCACGCTGGACTGGTCCGTCAATCAGCGCCTGTCGCTGGGGGCCACGCTGACCTGGTACGGTGTGCAGACGCCGCCTTCGCTGGCCCAGACGGGGCGGGAGATGAGCAATCAGGAGCGCATCAGTCCCTATGCCATTGCGGGTGTCAGTGCCGGCTACGTCGTCAATTCCAATCTGCGCCTGCGTTTCGGGATCAGCAACCTGTTCGACAAGCGGCTCTACCGGGGGGGCAATGCCGAGGATGCCGGGGCCTATACGTACAACGAACGCGGCCGCGCCTATTACGCCCGGATAACGGCCTCGTTCTAGGCCGGATGACTGGCCTGGCCAACAGGCTGGGCCGGCCGTTCGGGCGGGTGGCAGGGCCATGCTACGATGGCCGCTTTCATCGCCACCGGATAGACCATGACCGCCATTCGCCTGCAGGATGCTGCACTGGCCCGCTTTGCCAGGCAGGGGTTCGATGCGACGTCGCTGGCCGAGATCGCTGCGGATGTCGGTATCAAGAAGCCCTCCATCTATGCGCATTTCCAGAGCAAGGATGAGCTGTATCTCAGCCTGATCCCCAGGCTGGTGGAGGCCGAGCTGGAACATGCCGGCCAGGTGCTGCATGGTGGCCAGGGGGCCGTCGGGCAATTGCGGGCCTACCTGCAGGACATTCGCACGCGGTATGAAAATTCCGAGCATGTGGCCTTCTGGTTCAAGGCGCTGCTGGCTCCCCCCCTGCATATCTATGATGCGGTGATGGCTCCGATGCATGTCTTCATGGACAGTCTTGAAGACATCATCCGTACGGCGATCAAGGGTTCTCCGCTGGCCGGGAACCGTCGCGGTCTGTCCATTGAAACGCTGACGCTGACCTATATGGGACTGATCGATGCGCTGCAGTCCGAGCTGATCTATGGCGGAACGGACAAGTTCGAGCGGCGGCTCGATGCGATGTGGCAGGTTTTTGAAACTGCGGCGGGTGATATCGAGCGTTGACTGGAGCGTCTGCTCACCTGGCGCTGTCCGGGGCGCTTGCCGTTCGCCCCGGCAGGATGCCGGGCTGTCAGGGTGCCTCGGGCACCCATTTGGCTTCGGTGGCAATGGCATCGAGCCTGAAGTCATGATCGGCAGGCGGATGATCCTTGCGCTTGAACTCGCCGATCGACCAGGCCACGCCGATGGTCACGAAGGCGTGGCCATCATCGCGCAATGCGGCCAGGGTGCGGTCATAGTAGCCGCCGCCATAGCCTAGCCGGTCGGCCTCGCGGGTGTAGCCCAGCGTCGGCACCAGGATGATGTCGGGCGTCAGCCACTGGCCTTCGGCCGGCTCCTCGATGCCGTGCAGGCCTGCCTGCATGGGCGTATCCGTTGTCCATTGGCGAAAGCGCAGCGGCTGGCCGGGCTGGTCGATGACCGGCAGGGCCAGCGTATGGCCTTCTTCCTGGTCCCATTTGCGCAGCAGCGGCCGCAGGTCGGGCTCCAGCTCCAGGGGCCAGTAGGCGGCAATCACCGGCGGCGGGCTGTCTTCGGGGCGTTCCGACAGGTGTATCGCCAGCCAGGTGTGCAGGCGTGCGCGGATACGCAGGCCGCTGTTGTTGCGCTCTTCTGACGTGGTTTTGGCGCGGGCGTCGCGCAATCGCTTTCGCAGCGTGTCTGCGTTATCCTGTGCGGTGTTGCAGGTATTCATGATCGTGGAGGTGCCATGGAGTTCGGGGCAAAGACCAGACGGTATCAGAAATCCGCCGTGCCGGGTATGCCGCGCAGGGCCATGGCGCTGGCTGCGCATCTTGTGGCCGGCCTGGGGCTGGCGTGCAGTGTGCAGGCGCAGCAACTGGCGTCGCTCGATCCTACGCTGGCACCCATGTCCACGGCGGTGCCGGCGGCACAGATTTCCGAGGTCGTGATCCAGGCCCGCGAGGCCTATGATCGCAAGCAGCAGGCAAAGCTGGATACGGCCCTGCAGGCGGCGCAGGGTGATCCCTTGCAGATCTATGTCGAGTACTGGTGGCTGCGCAGTCGTCTGGCGCAGCGGGCACCCTTGCCCGAAGAGCAGGCCAGCGAGTTCCTGAAGCGCTATCCCGGTACGTTCGTGGCTGATCGCATCCTGCGTGACTGGGTGCTGGCCGAGGTGCGGCTGGGTAACTACAGCAAGGCGCTGCAACTCGATGTGCATCAGGTCAACGATGCGCAGGTGCAGTGCGCCCGGATCGAGGCGGCGCAGGCGACCGGGCAAGCGGTCAATGCCAGCGAGGCGCTGGCGGCACACCGGCCCGGCAATGCCTGCTGGTCGATGATGAACCGGCTGGTATCGGCCGGCGTTGTGCAAAACGCACATCTCACGACGCTTTTGCGTGATGCCATCGAGGTCAACGAGCTGCCGCAGGCGCGGCGCTATGCCCGCTATCTGTTCGATGCCGAGCGGCTCAAGACCTACGATGCCATTCTCAAGGAACCGATGCAGTGGCTGGCGCTGCAGCCTCGTCCGGCTGCCAGCGCCCTGGATCGCGAACTGGTGCTGATTGCGCTGGCCCGACTGGCCCGCAAGGACCGCGATGTTGGCGATACCTACCTGCGTGATCAATGGGCGGCTCATCTGCCCAAGACCGATCTGGCCTGGCTGCGCAGCCAGTTTGCCCTGATTGCGGCGCTCAACCTGGACCCGCGTGCCCACGACTGGTATCGCGAGGCCGGTCTGGAAGCCCGCATCGCACCCTACAACCAGGCCTGGCGCGTGCGCGCCGCGCTGCGCCAGCCGACCATCGACTGGGGCTGGGTGATGGGGGCCATCGATGCCATGCCTGCAGATGAGCGCGAAGCCGACAACTGGATCTACTGGCGCGCGCGCGGGCAGGCGGCCCAGGGGCAGACCCAGGCGGCCCAGGCTGCCTACGCCCGCATTGCCGACCGGTTCGGTTTCTATGGGCAATTGGCGGCCGAAGAACTGGGGCGCACCATTGCGCCGCCCCAGCGCGCCGCACCTGTGTCTCCGCAGGAACTGGCCGAGGCGCAATCCCATCCGGGGCTGCGCCGCGCCGTGTCGCTGTTCCACCAGGGCTGGCGGCGCGAAGCCGTGCCGGAATGGAATTTCTCGCTGCGCGGCATGAACGATCGCCAGTTGCTGGCGGCCGCCGAGTACGCGCGTCAGGAAGGCATCTATGACCGTGTCGTCAACACGTCCGAACTGACGCAGGGGCAGTTTGATTTCAACCAGCGCTACATCGCGCCCTTCGAGGGGCGCGTCACGGCCCAGGCTCGCCAGATCGACCTCGATCCGGCCTGGGTGTACGGGCTGATCCGCCAGGAGTCGCGTTTTGTCAGCAATGCGCGCTCGACGGTGGGTGCCTCGGGCCTGATGCAATTGATGCCGGCCACGGCCCGCTGGGTGGCCCGCAAGATCGGCATGTCGGATTTTCACCCGTCCAAGGTCAATGACTTCGATGTCAATACGCTGCTGGGCACCAATTATCTCAACATGGTGCTGACAGACCTGGGGGGTTCGCAGGTGCTGGCCAGTGCCGGCTACAACGCCGGTCCCGGACGCTCCGTGCGCTGGCGTGCCAGCCTGACGCACCGTGTCGAAGGGGCGATCTTCGCCGAGACCATCCCGTTTACCGAAACCCGCGATTACGTCCAGAAAGTGCTCTCCAATGCGGTCTACTATGCCGCACTGTTCTCGGGCCAGCCGCAGTCGCTCAAGACCCGCCTGGGCTATATCGAACCTTCGACGCAAACAACGGTGGCATTGCCGTGACCGAGGCATCCATGCAGGCCGACCCGTTGGTCGGCCTCCAGGTCTATGCCGTGGGCGGTGTGGTGCGTGATGGCTTGCTGGGGCTGCAACCGGGCGATCATGATTGGGTCGTCGTCGGCACGACCCCCGAAGAGATGACGCGTCGGGGCTTTCTGCCGGTGGGCGGGGATTTTCCGGTTTTCCTGCATCCGCAGACACATGAGGAATATGCGCTGGCCCGTACCGAACGCAAGTCCGGGCGTGGTTACCGTGGCTTCACGTTTCATACGGGCACTGATGTGTCGCTGGCCGATGACCTGCGCCGACGTGATCTGACGGTCAATGCCATTGCCCGCGATATGCATGGTCAGTTGTATGACCCGCTGGGCGGCGCGGCCGATGTCGAGGCCCGGATTTTCCGGCATGTGGGCGAGGCCTTCATGGAGGACCCGGTACGCATTCTCCGATTGGCCCGTTTCATGGCCCGTTTCGTCGATTTCTCGGTGGCCCCCGAAACCCTGGCGCTGTGCCGGCGCATGGTTGATGAGGGCGAAGTCGATGCCCTGGTGCCGGAACGGGTCTGGCAGGAATTGTCGCGCGGATTGATGTCGGCCCGGCCGGCACGCATGCTGGCCCTGCTTGCGCAGGTGGGCGCGCTTGAGCGGATCATGCCGGGGCTGGGAAGGCCTGTGCTGCCGTGGCAGTCTGGCGAGAAGGCAGTGGAACCGTTGAGGGCTGTTGAGCTGCAGGACGCCGTACTGGGTACGCCTGGCAGCGCTGGCACGATGGTTGCAATCGCAGATGATCTTGCGAAGACCACTGCATGGCAGATCCTGGATGTCGCCGCACAGGCAGGCCTGCCGCAGGCCTCCCGCTATGCGTTGCTGGTGAGCGGGGCCGCAGATGTGGCTGCACTGAGTGCACGCCTGCGGGTGCCTTCCGAGTGCGCAGATATGGCCCGTCTGCTGCAGACCGTGCTGGCAGACTTGCCGACCTCAGGTATGCCTGAGCAACAGTGGCGGATCATGGAGTACGGCGATGCCCTGCGCAAGCCGGCACGTTTCGAACAGTTATTGGATGCGGCCGCACTTTGCCTGCCAGTTGATCTGGCTGCATGGCAGCGCGCACTGGCAGCGGCCCGGCAGGTCGATGCCGGGGCCATCGCCCGGCAATGCGGGCGCGATGGTGGTGCGATCAAGGATGCCGTGCGGATGGCTCGGGTACAGGCGATTGCGGCTGCGTAGCGCCTGAGCGAGGTTTACTTCGGGTGGCCTGATCGCTGCGAAATCCAGCCCGCAATGGCTTCCAGCGACGGAATCACGGCATCGGCGTCCAGCGTGGCGACATCGTGGCCTTCGTTGTAGCCATAGGGCAGGATCAGCACCGGCATGCCGGCGGCACGCGCCGACAGGGCATCATTGACCGAGTCACCGATCATGACGGCTTCGCCGGGGGCGATGCCGAGCAGGTCGCAGGCGTGCTGCAACGGCATGGGATCGGGCTTCTTGCGGGGGCAGGTGTCGCCGCTCACGATGACCTCGAACCAGTGCGTCAGGCCTGTACGCTCCAGCAGCGGCAAAGTGAAGGCCGTCGGCTTGTTGGTGACCACGGCCAGTTTCAGGCCCGCTGCCTGCAAGGCTGCCAGCCCGTCCAGTACGCCAGGATAGGGCAGGGCCTGTTCGCCATTGACGCGGGCATAGTGTGTCTGAAACAGTGCCAGCCCTTCAGCCTGGCGTGCTGCATCGGCCTGATGCTCGGCTTCCAGGCCGCTGTCCAGTGAGCGCTGAACCAGGTCTTCTGCACCCTTGCCGACATAGGTGGCGATCAGGTCCTGCGGCAGGGTGGGCAGGCCGAGATCGGTGCGCATGGCGTTGACTGCCACGGCCAGGTCGGTGATGGTGTCGAGCAGGGTGCCGTCGAGATCGAGCAGCACGGCACGGATGCCGCTGCCCGTATCGGCATGGTCAGTCTGTGCGTCGGCGCGGATGGCGGAGAGGGAGTCGGTCATGTCCGTGGTTGTCCTCGGCTGGCAGGATGATGGCAGGGAAAACTGGCGCTCGGGCAGTTGGCATGTCAGGTTGCAGGGATCGTCGACGTCTCAGGCTTGCAGGCTGTCAGCTTTGAGGATTTCGGCGCGCATGGCCGAGATGCTGGCTGCGTAGTCGGACTGGCCGAAGATGGCCGAGCCGGCCACGAATGTGTCTGCACCGGCAGCACGGATTTCAGCGATATTGTCGGCCTTGACGCCACCATCGACTTCGAGCGCGATGGGCTGGCCACCCTGCTGTATCCACTGGTCGATGCGCTGGCGTACGGCACGCAGCTTCGGCAGGGTCGAGGGCAGGAACTTCTGGCCGCCGAACCCCGGATTGACCGACATCAGCAGTACCAGGTCGAGCTTGTCCATGACGTGATCCATCCAGTCCAGCGGCGTGGCCGGATTGAAGACCAGTCCGGCCTGGCAGCCGTGATCGCGGATCAGGCTCAGGGTGCGATCGACGTGGCGCGAGGCTTCGGGATGAAAGCTGATCAGGCTGGCACCTGCCTTGGCGAACATCGGCACCAGCGCATCGACCGGCTCGACCATCAGGTGTACGTCGATGGGAGCCTGCCCGACGTGCGGTCTGATGGCTTCGCACACCATTGGGCCGATGGTCAGGTTGGGGACGAAATGGTTGTCCATCACGTCGAAGTGAATCCAGTCGGCACCGGCAGCCAGGACGTTGCGGACCTCTTCGCCCAGGCAGGCAAAGTCGGCGGACAGGATGCTCGGCGCGATACGCGCGGGCGGCAGGGATTGGGGTGTTGCAATAACTGACATGGCGGGTGGGAGTCGGCAAAGGCAAATGGACGAATCTATGTCATCATTGTAGTTTGCCTTTGCGCCATGGGGATGCTGTTCCGTGAAAACCTATGACTTGAGCGTCACGGTCGTGCCGCAATACCTGCCCGACGAATCCGATCCTGCCCAGCCCCAGTATGTATTCGCCTACACGGTGCAGGTCGTCAACAGGGGATCGCAGCCGGCCCAGATCATCAGCCGGCACTGGATCATCACCGATGCCGACCAGCGGGTCGAGGAAGTGCGCGGCCTGGGCGTGGTCGGCAAGCAGCCGTTGCTGGCCCCTGGCGAAGTCTTCGAATACACCAGCGCCTGTCCGTTGCGTACCCCTGTCGGTACGATGCGCGGTGCCTATCATTGCGTCGGCGAGAACGGCATCCCGTTCGATGTGCCGATCGCCGAGTTTGTCCTGGCAGTGCCCAATGTGCTGCATTGAGCGGATTCATTCATGAAATACAACGCATTATCCTGCATCAGGCGTCTGGCGACGCTGTCCATGGCCGGCTGGCTGGCCGCCTGTACCACGGTGTCGTATGGCCCTGCCCAGCCGGGCAGTCCGGCGACCGACAGTGGCGGCACCGTCTCCACGTCGCCGTCCACCTCGGCCCCGGTGCCGGGCAGTGTCCTGTCGGTGCCCACGCAACCGCTGCCCGACAGCCCGGCCCGCAATCTGGCGGGTCGTTTCGTGGCCGCCGACTGGTCCGAGATGCCGGGCTGGCAGGCTGATGAGCTGGAGCAGGTCTGGCAGGCTTTCCTGCTCAACTGCCAGGGGCTGATGCGCCCGATTTCCGGCGGGCTGACCCTGCCTGCGCGCGCCACGCCGCCGGTCTGGCAACCTGTCTGCGCGGCTGCGCAACGCCAGGCACAGCAGCCCGGTGCGGCCTCGACGGCCCAGGTGCGCGCCTTCCTGCAGCAGCACCTGCGTCCCTGGCGCTTGCACGATGCGGGCGGCAAGGTTGCTACCAATACGGTCACCGGTTACTACGAACCTCTGGTCGTGGCCTCGCGCCAGCGTGGCGGACAGTTCCAGTGGCCGCTGTATGCCGTGCCGGATGACCTGCTCACCATCGATCTGGGCGGGCTCTATCCCGAACTGGCCGGCAAGCGTGTGCGCGGCAAGCTCGATGGCAATCGTGTCGTTCCCTACGACACGCGCGTGCAGTTGCAGTCAGCCGGCCGGCAGCCGGCTGCGATTGTCTGGGTCAACGACCCTGTCGATGCCGCCTTCCTGCAGATCCAGGGGTCGGGCCGTGCCTATCTGGCCGATGGGCCGGGCGCTGGCAGCACCATCCGGCTGGCCTATGCCAATCACAATGGTCAGCCGTTCCAGTCGATCGGCCGCTGGCTGATACAGAAGGGCGAGCTGACTGCCGGTCAGGCCTCGATGCAGGGTATCCGCGCCTGGGCGCGCGACAATCCGCACCGCGTCGAGGAAATGCTCAGCGTCAATCCGGCCGTGGTCTTCTTCCGCGAAGAGGCGATTGCCGACGAGGCAGCCGGCCCCAAGGGGGCCTATTCGCTGCCGCTCACTGAGCGCCGGTCGATTGCCGTCGATACCCAGTTCGTGCCGCTGGGCACGCCTGTGTTCCTGTCGACGACCTGGCCGGGCGACGCCCGTCCGCTCAACCGGCTGGTTTTCGCCCAGGATACCGGGGCGGCCATCAAGGGGGCGGCGCGTGCCGACTTTTACTGGGGTTACGGCGAAGAGGCCGGCAATATCGCCGGCCGCATGAAGCAGAACGGCCGCATGTGGGTGCTCTGGCCCCGTGCTGCGGGCACGCCTTCGGCACGATGAGGGTTGGCTGACATGAAAAAAACCTCGATTCTGGTGGCCGGCAGCGGCATTGCCGGGCTGGGGACAGCCCTGGCGCTGGCGCGCCGTGGGCAGCAGGTTGCGCTGGTCGGGCCACGTCCCGACATGCAGCCGCCTGATCTGGATGAGTATCACCCGCGTGTCTATGCGCTGTCGCCGGAAAGCCAGTCTTTCCTGGCAGGGCTGGGCGTCTGGGATGTGTTGCCTGCCAACCGCATCACGCCGGTACAGGCCATGGAAGTGCATGGCGACCAGCAGGGCAAGGTCACGCTGGAAGCCTGGCAGGCGGCCCGGCCCGCGCTGGCCTGGATCGTCGAGGCAGGGCTGCTCGAACGCACTCTGGCGCAGGCGGCATTGATGTCGGGCCTGAGCTGGCACGACAGGCGTTGCACCGGCTGGCACCATGACGGTCAGGCGTCGGTTCTCGAACTCGACCAGGGGCCGGCATTGCGGGCCGACCTGGTGGTGGCCGCCGATGGCGCGCGCTCGGCCGTCCGGGCGGCATCCGGTTTGGCGGTCGATTCCCACACCTATGGCGAAATGGGGATCGTGACCCATCTCGAGGCCGAACTGCCGCATCAGGGCGTGGCCTGTCAGTGGTTTTCCGAGGAGGGCATCGTGGCCCTGTTGCCCCTGCCGGATACGCGCGGAGGTCGCCACCTGGTGTCACTGGTCTGGTCCATGCCGCAGGATCAGGCCCGTGCCCTGCTGGACTGGCCGCAGGCGCAGCAGGAGACCTTCCTGGCCGAGCGCCTGGCGGTGCTGACCTCAGGTCGGCTGGGTCATCTGCGGGTACGCAGCGGGGTGCATGGCTTTCCGCTGTTCCTGGAACAGACCAGCAGCATGACCGGGCCGGGGCTGGCCCTGGTCAGCGATGCCGGGCATCGCGTGCATCCGCTGGCCGGCCAGGGTCTCAACCTGGGGCTGGGCGATGTCCGTGCGCTGGTCGATGCCGTGGCAGGTCGGGAACCTTTCCGGCATGCCGGAGACGAAAGAGTATTGAGTCGCTATCGCCGGGCACGGGCAGCACCGCTGCGCGCCATGAAGCTGGCCACGCACGGACTGCACAGTCTGTTTTCTTCGGAGCAGGTGCCGCTGGTCTGGCTGCGCAACCAGGGCATGGAGCTGGTCGAACGCTTGCCGTTCATCAAGCGGGCGCTCATCGACAATGCCGCCGGCCAGGGTTGACGCCGGGCGGACAGGACATAAAAGCCAAGGACAGGATATGCATAGACATGACATGGGCCGTTCCGGCCGCCTTACGACCGGCCTGCATCATGCACGGCGTCTGACCAGGGTGGCCGCTGCCTGCGCGCTGTCGCTGATGGGCGTGCTGGCCGCGCCAGCGGCCTGGGCCGCCACTACCGCTGTAGACGGTGCAGAGGCCGAGGCTGTCAAGCAGCGCTTCGAGGCCCGCTTCGACGGCCTGAAGGCCACGGCCGTGAACCCGACGCCCTATGGCCTGTATGAAGTCCAGCTCGATGATGAGCTGGTCTACGTCGATCCCGAGGTCAACTTCGTGCTGAACGGTTCGCTGATCGATGCCAAGACGCGCGAGGACGTCACCCGTGCGCGCAAGGAAGCCCTCAGTGCCATCGACTTCAGTGACTTGCCGACGGAACTGTCGATTCGCCAGGTCAAGGGTGACGGCTCCCGTCAGGTTGCGATCTTCGAGGATCCCAACTGTGGCTATTGCAAGGCCCTGCGCAAGACGCTCGAGGAGGTCGATAACCTGACCATCCATACGTTCCTGCTGCCCATCCTGGGGCCTGATTCCGTCACCAAGGCTACCAATGTCTGGTGTGCCAAGGATCAGGGCAAGGTCTGGGACGAGTGGATGCTCAAGGGGCGCACGCCGGCCCAGGCCAGTTGCGACGCGCCACTGCAGGACTGGACGGCGCTGGCCCGGACACTCAATATCCGGGGCACGCCTGCCGTATTCTTCGAGGATGGCACCCGCGTGGCAGGTGCCATGCCGCTCGATATGTTCAATAGCCGGCTGGAGCGAGCCAGCCAGGCAGCGCAGTAGCCGCTGGCGGGATCAGCGCGGCAGCGGCCGCGCGTAGGGCTCCCGGTCCGTTTCTACCGGATACGGTGCCGTGCCGTCCGGGGTGGCCTGCTGTGGGTCTGTCGGCATCTGGGGGGCTTGCGGGATGGCGATCATCCGCATCTGGCCGCCTTCCAGTACGCTGCCCTGTACCGCCACATCGCCCTGGTTGCGTATCAGGGCTTCGCAGGCCGCGCGCTCGGATGCGGGTTGCCACTGGCAGCGGCGCAGCGCATTGCGCATGTACACATCAGGATTGTCGTTGTCTGCCGCAGGTGCGGCGGGCGAGGCGGCGTTGCGCCTGCGCTCGGCCTGCATCGTGGCGGCTTCCCGCAGGCAGGCCTGCAGGTCGACGCTTTGGCTGTTCTGGTGGCAATATGCGGCGTCCTGTTCGTATTGGGCATCGCGCTGCGCGGCGGCGGTTGCTGTAGATCCGGTAGTCTGCGCGGCGGCTGGCGCAAGCCCGCCAAGCAGCAGGGCGGGCACGAACAGATAGGGCATGGAACGCGGCAGTCGAGTATGAAACGGCATGATGATTGACGCTCCAGAAGCATGTGGACGTTCATTCTACTGCGCACAGGGCAAGGGTCAATTGCCTGGCGCGTGAGAGTGAAACCGATCGTGTTTCAGGCTTTCAGGAAGAACACTACCGTCATGATGGCACCGGTCAGGATGACCACGGCACGCACCAGCCGTCGGGGCAGGCGGCGTCCCAGGATACCGCCGAGCAGGCCGCCGACGATACCGGCCAGCATCATCGGCAGGGCCAGGGACCAGACCAGCACATCGGCCCGAGCGTACAGGATGACGGCGATCAGGGTCAGCACGAATGACACCAGGTTCTTGGCACCATTGGCCATGCCCATGTCACGCATGCCCACCAGGCCCAGGGCCGCCAGCAACAGGATGCCGACGCCACCGTTGAAGTAACCGCCATAGAGCGTGACGCCGAACAGCACGGCGCGGGCCACCACGGCCGGCACTGCGCGACCTGCCCGGTAGATGCGCCCCAGCAGCCAGTCACTGGCCGCGAAGGCGACGGTGGCGACCAGCAGGAGCCAGGGCACGATACGCTGGAAGCCGGCATCGGGCGTGATGACCAGCAACGCAGCCCCCAGCCCGCCGCCCAGCGCCGAGATGCCCAGTACCCCGAGCCAGGACATGCCCGGTGGCGGGGCCATGTGGTTGCGAAAGGCATAGGTGGCCGACAGGTAGCCGGGCAGCAGCGCCAGCGTGCCCGTGGCGTTGGCGGCGACGGGCGGCACGCCGATATAGACCAGTGCGGGGAAGGTCAGGAAGCTGCCACCGCCGGCGATGGCGTTCAGCAGGCCGCCGGCCAATGCGGCGGCGAGCAGCAGTACGCTGTCCGTCAGGGCCAGTTGGCTCATGTCCATATCGTGTTCTCCCGGTCAGCGTGCCGTCGCCTGGCGCACGGCGTGTTCCCATTGAGCCATGCGGCCTTCGGCCTGGTCTCGCGACATGGCGGGTGTGAAGACGGCATCTGTGCGCCAGCGTGCGGCGATGGTGTCCAGGTCGAGATACAGCCCCGAGCCGATGCCGGCCAGATAGGCAGCACCGAGCGCAGTGGTCTCGATGTGGGCCGGACGCACCACCGGGATGCCGAGCAGATCGGCCTGGAATTGCATCAGCAGGTTGTTGACGCAGGCACCACCATCGACCCGTAGTTCGTGGATGTCCAGGCCCTGCTGTTCGGCGTCCTGGCGCATTGCGCGCAGCAGGGCCGTGCTCTGGAAGGCGATGCTTTCCAGTGCTGCGCGGGCAATGTGAGCCGCCGTGGCACCCCGCGTCAGGCCGGTGATGGTGCCACGCGCCTCGGGTTCCCAGTAGGGAGCACCCAGTCCGCCGAAGGCCGGCACGAACACCACGCCATCGCTGTCGGGCACGCTGGCGGCCAGCGCCTCGATCTCGGTACTGGCGCGGATGCAGCGCAAGCCATCCCGCAGCCATTGCACGACGGCACCGCCGATGAAAACGCTGCCTTCGAGAGCGTACTGTGCATCGGCCGAGGGCTGGGCGGCGCGGGTGGTGATCAGTCCATGCCTGGACGTATGCCGCTGGTCGCCGGTGTGCATGAGCATGAAGCAACCCGTGCCATAGGTATTCTTGACCTGGCCTGGCTTGTGGCAGGCCTGGCCGAAGAGGGCACTTTGCTGGTCGCCGGCGACCCCGGCGATGCGGATGGGCTGGCCGAACAGTTCCGGCGCAGTCGTGCCGTAGTCGGCAGCCGAGGGCCTGACTTCGGGCAGCACGCTGCGCGGGATGTTGAACAGGCCAAGCAGTTCGTCGCTCCAGTCGTTGCGCTCGATATCGAACAGCAGCGTGCGCGAAGCATTGCTGACATCGGTGGCATGGACCCGGCCTTGCGTCAGTTGCCAGATCAGCCAGGTATCGATGGTGCCGAAGGCCAGTTCGCCACGTTCGGCGGCTTCCCGCGCACCGGCGACATTGTCCAGCAGCCAGCGCAGCTTGGGTGCCGAGAAATAGGCATCGAGCACCAGGCCGGTCTTTTCCCGGATCAGAGGGGCCTGACCCTGGTCGCGCAGTGCGGCGCAGAAGGCTTCGGTACGGCGATCCTGCCAGACCAGGGCACGATGCAGCGGTTGGCCGGTATGGCGATTCCACAGCAGCGTGGTTTCGCGCTGGTTGGTGATACCGATGGCGCGGATACGGCTGGCGTCCAGGCTGGCCTGGCGCAGTGCCTGGCGGGCGGTCTCGAGTTGGCTGCGCCAGATATCGAGCGGATCATGCTCGACCCAGGCCGGCTGGGGATAGTGCTGGGGCAACTCCGCCTGGGCGCTGGACACGGCGTAGCCGTGCTCGTCGAAGACGATGCTGCGGGAGCTGGAGGTGCCCTGGTCGAGGGCCAGCAGGTAGGTCATGGCGCGTTCCTTCCACCTTGTTCTGTTATCCGGCAACGATAGCAGGAAAGCAGCGCAAAGACATGGCTGCCACGGGGCAGCCAAGGCAGCAGGTACAATCGGCAGGAGATTCCATCGAATAAGGGGAATGCATCATGAAGACCCGTCTGATGAGCGGATGGACGTGCCTTGTTGCCGCGTCACTGCTGGGCGTTGCTGCATGGGTGCCGGCTAGCACGGCCTGGGCACAGCAGGCGACAGCCAGCGGCGAGGTACGTCGCACGGACGCCCAGCAAGGCAAGATCACCATCAAGCACGAGGCGATTGCCGTCCTGGAGCTGCCTGCCATGACGCTGGTCTACCAGGCCGATCCCGCGGAACTGGCCGGCCAGATCAAGCCGGGCGATCGGGTGACATTCACGGCCGAACGCCGTGACGGCAAGTATGTGGTGATTGCCATTACCGTACGCCAGCCCTGAAACACGTCCGAACGTGGCGGCGGCTGGGCGATAATGGCGGTTTCGCATTTGCTTCGTGGATATCGCCATGTCAGATTTTCGTCGTGATTTCGTCCGTTTTGCCCTGGATCAGGGTGTGTTGCGGTTTGGCAGTTTCGTGACCAAGTCCGGTCGCGTCAGTCCCTATTTCTTCAATGCCGGACTGTTCAACAGCGGCGCTTCCATCGGTCGCCTGGCGCAGTTCTACGCAGATGCGCTGGTCAAGTCCGGTCTTTCGTTCGACATGCTGTTCGGCCCTGCCTACAAGGGCATTTCGCTGGCGGCGACCACGGCCGTGGCGCTGGCCGGGCATGTCGGCCTGCAAGGGCGTGACGTGCCATTCGCCTTCAATCGCAAGGAAGCCAAGGATCATGGCGAAGGCGGTACGCTGGTGGGCGCGCCGCTGACGGGCCGCGTGGTCATCATCGACGATGTGATCACTGCCGGTACTTCGGTGCGGGAATCGGTCGATATCATCCGTGCGGCCGGTGCCGAGCCGGCGGCCGTGCTGATTGCCATGGACCGGCGTGAACGGGCGGGCAAGGACGATGCGCTGGCGGCCTATTCCGCCGTGCAGGAAGTCGAGCGCCAGTACGGTATTCCGGTGGTCAGCATCGCTTCGCTGGAGGATATCCTGAGTCTGCTGGATGATGACACGCGTTTTACAGAGCATCGCGATGCCGTCCTGGCGTATCGCGCACGCTACGGTATTGATCTTTGATTCGATTTCTTTCGTGGCAAGGGTTCCCGGCAGATCTGAAAGTAATTTGTACGTATCAAAATATTAATTAAATCAATGAAGTATTTTGATTGCGGTCAATGTATGGAAGTGGGAATGCATATCACAATTGCAGCTTTCTCTCCCTCCCTGCTGCATCCGAATCATGCGTGTGAATCTGCCTACTACCAACACGGAGTACACCTACCCCGGAGATGACCTGCTGATGTCCACGACGGACACCAAGGGGGTCATCACACACTGCAATGCAGCCTTCAGTCGTATCGCAGGGTACAGCGTCGATGAACTGATCGGACAGCCGCACAACATCATCAGGCATCCCGATATGCCGCCCGAAGCCTTTTACGATATGTGGGCAACCGTCGGACGTGGGCGTGGCTGGACGGGTATCGTCAAGAACCGGCGCAAGAACGGCGACTACTATTGGGTGCGTGCCAATGTGGCACCCATCATGGAAAAAGGCAAACCCAAGGGGTACATGTCCGTGCGGACCAAACCCTCGGAAGATGAGGTGCGGGCGGCGGAGGCGCTATACGAGAAAATACGTGTGGAGCGAGAGTCCGGGCGTTCCACCTTTTATCTGCACCGCGGCAACGTACGCTACAAGGGCTGGCGCAATCTGCTTGCCAAGCGTCATCGTCTGACGCTGACGCAGCGCCTGGCCTTCCTGGTGTCCGGCCTGACGGCTCTGGCCCTGCTTCCCGGCATCCTGGTCTGGCTCGGTGGCGGTCAGACATGGCTGTGGGCAGGACATGCAGCATTGGTGCTCATGGTGGCCATGCTGCTGGTGTCGCGATTTGACCGAGTATTGACACGCCCCCTGGCAGAGGCGGATATGCTGGCGCGAGACCTGATGATCTGCAATCTGACGCGCCCGGTATCCTATGTGCATGGCTTGCATCCTGTTGGACAATTGAGTGAGCGCTTGCGGCAGGTACAGCTCAATCTACGGGCAGTCATCGGGGATGCCCGTGCAGAAATTGCCGGTTTTGGCCAGATTTCTGCCATCCTGGCGCATGACGCCGGAGACCTTTCCGCCCGGACCGAAGCGCAGGCAGGCAGCCTGGAAGAAACAGCAGGTTCAATGGAACATCTGGCGCGTACGGTCAAGCAGTCGCTCGAGAGCGTGCAGGCGGTGTTGCATGAAAGTGGCCGCAGTGCTGCGCTGGCGAATGAGGGGGGCGAAGCCGTGACACAAGTGGACAAGGTGATGCAGGATATCGCGCTGTCATCTTCCCATATGGGTCGGTTTGTCGAGGTCATTGGAGGCATCGCAGCCCAGACCAATATCCTGGCGCTCAATGCTGCCGTCGAGGCTGCTCGCGCAGGAGAGCAGGGCAAGGGATTTGCGATCGTCGCCAACGAAGTTCGCGCGCTGGCGCAGCGCAGTGCCGATGCGGCGCGCCAGATACGGCATCTGATCAATCAGACGAGTGACCAGATAGGCCATGGCGTGCAGCAGATGGAGGCCGTTGCCCAGGCCATCAGGCAGGTTGTGGCCTCCGTAGCCCAGGTGAATCGATCGATGGAAGAAATCCACGCAGTGGCGCACGAGCAAACTACAGGCATCGAGCAGGTCAACCAGGCGGTAGGGGAACTGGATCAGGTAACGCAGCACAATGCTGCCATGGTGGGATCGACCGTGCAGTCTGCCGAGCAGTTGAGCCAGAATACGGGCGGGCTGGCCCGTACCTTGGCCGTATTCCGTCTATGACAGCCGATTGGGCACATCGCGCCATCAGGTGCTCAATTTGTTTCTGAGTGGCTGCTGACCTGGATCAGGCCGGCCTTGCTGCGGGGTGCCTTGAATACCGATTTGGGCGGATAGCCGTGGAATCGGCTGAACGCGGCGCTGAAGTTGCTGGGATGGCCGTACCCGACGGCATAGGCGGCTTCGGCGACCTGGCAGCCGGCCTGCAGGAGCGCCTGCGCCTTGCGCATGCGCAGCATCAGCAGCACCTGTCCGGGGCTGGCCTGAAAGCGTGCCGCAAATCCCTGGCGCAACTTGTTCACGTTGAGACCGACCCGGGCGGCCAGGGCCGTGATCGACAGGGGCTGGCCCAGCTCTTCTGCCAGCAACCGGTAGGCCAGGTCGATACGGTCCAATTCGCGCTGCCCCAGGGGGCGTTGCGAGTCGAGGGCGGCAGGTCCGACCGGCAATTGCCCGGCCAGCAACTGCAGCATCAGGATATGCAATTGCAGTCGGTCCGGCCGGGGCCGGCTGGCCTGGCACAGCAGTGCTTCGAGCGCGTTGTGATCACTGGATGACAACGGCCTGGCCGACAGTTGCAGGATGTCCGTGTCGGGCAGCGGCATATCGGTGCCTGGCTCGCAGTACTGTGCCAGGGCATCCTGAGGCACGATCATGCGCAGTTGCCTGACCGCACGCTTGCCCTGGTAGAGTCGTGCGCCATCGCTGGCGCGAAATGCCGTCAGGGTGGCATGACCAGGCTTGAAGACAAGCTCGGTACCGCTGCGGTTGCGGAAAGCCGATTCTCCCTCCAGGCCGAATGTCAGCACCATGAGCGGGCGGATCGGTTGCTGGCGGCTGGCCTCGGCCAGGTCGCGATCCGGCCGATACTCGGTATAGAGCAGCCGGAAATCCTGGATGGCAGGCAAGGTGCGCGTGAGGCACGGACCTGCTTCCTGCCCGGTGGCGTCGTCCTGTGCGGTTCGCATATGAAAGGATGCGGTTGCCATACGAATATGAATGATATTCATTATTGATGCTGTCTATTATAGAGAGACGGCGGGCGTCTGTCCCGCAGTGATCGTTTTCCGGCAGGAGGGCGATCTTTCTTCTTTCTGTTTGGACGGTATCTATGGATATTTTTGCTGGGCCGGGCCGGCGCGTGGGCGTTGCGATCCTGGTGGCGGCGGGTGGCTGCAGTACCTTGTTGCCGTGGCGGGCGACGTGGGCGCAGCCGGCATCGGTGGACAGGCCCGGGCCGGCTGCGCTGGCTCCTATCGTGGTGAGTGCGCAGAAACGCGATCAACTGCTGCAGGACGTGCCTGCTGCCATTGCCGTGATCTCCGGTGACGACCTGCAGGCCGAGGGTGCGCAGGGGCTGGATGCCTTGCCCGGCATGATGACCGGGCTCGGTTTCCAGCCGATGGGACAATCCGGTCTGATGCCACCGGTGATGCGCGGGCTGAGTGCCAACGTGACCTCCTTTTCGTCGTCGGTGGCGCTGGTGGTGGACGGCGTGCCGACCCTGCGCGCGCAGGGTTTCGACGATCCCCTGCTGGGCGTGGAGCAGGTCGAGGTGCTTAAAGGGCCGCAGTCCACCCTGTACGGGCGCAATGCCGAGGCCGGCGTGATCAGTATCCAGACTCGCAAGCCTGGCAATGAGCCATATGCCATGGTGTCCGGCAATCTGGGCAACCACGGCCGGCGTGGCCTGCAGTTCGACGTCAGTACCCCGGTGAGTGAAGACAGCCTGTATATCGGCGTGGCCGGTGGCGTGACCCGGCAGGATGGTTTCATCGACAATACTTATCGTGATGAAGAGCTGGGTGGGCAGTTGCGCCGCAGCGGCAGGCTGGTTCTGCGCTGGACGCCCGGCGTGCGCACGGACGTGGTGCTGCGCCATACGCGGGCCGATTACGATGACGATGCTTCGCTGTGGGGATCGCCGTCGGCACCACGCGCCGAAGTCCGCTCCGGCACGGATGGCTGGAACCGTTCCCGTGCCCGCACGCTGTCGCTGGATGTCGCCCATGAGTTCGAGTCGGGACTCAGGCTGCGTGCCATCAGTGCGCGCAATACCTACAAGGACGATTTGCAGCAGGATACCGATTTCATGCCGGCCGACATGATGCATATCGGCCGGGACCATGACTTCAAGGGCGTGTCGCAGGAATTGCGCCTTGAGGGCACGGCAGGCAAGACAAGCTGGCTGGCAGGCCTCTACCTGGACCGGGATACCCAGGATCTGCGTTTTGCCCAGAAGACGCCGATGGCCCTGGTGCGTACCGAGGCGCGCCAGAAAAGCCGTACGTTGGCCCTGTTCACGCACTGGACCGTACCGCTCGGCGGTGCCTGGTCGGTGACGGCGGGCGGGCGGATCGAGCACAGCAGCGTGGATTTCGACCTGCCGGGTGAAAGTGGGCAGTCGCGTGGATGGACCCGTTTTTCGCCCAAGCTGGCCGTTCACTATGCCTGGCGGCCCCAGACCGCTTTCTATGCCAGTGTCTCCGAAGGTTATCGCGCCGGGGGGTTCAATGCGTTCGCTCCGGCCGCTTACCGCGACTACGATCCCGAAAAGGTACTGGCGTTCGAAATGGGTGCCAAGGGCCATGCGTTTGACGAACGGCTGCAGTATGGCGCCTCGCTCTACTACATGACCATACGCCAGATGCAGGTACAGCAGATGGGCCTGCCTGGCCAGGTATTCATGACCAATGCCGCATCCGGCCGGTCGCTGGGGGCGGAGTTCGATGTGTCGCTGTGGCTGGATCGGGGTTGGCAGTTGCAGGCAGGGCTGGCATTCAACCAGAGCCGCTTCCGTCGCTTCCAGGATGGTGCAGCCGATTACGGTGGCAACCGCAATCCGTTCTCGCCGCAGCTCAGCGGCTATGCCGGGCTGCGCTACCAGTCTGCCGGGGGCTGGTATGCCCAGGCCAGGGTGCAGGGAGCCGGCAAGGTATACCTGGATGCGGCGAATGACTATCGCCGCGCCGGGTTCGGCATCGTCAATCTCAGTGCCGGTTATCAGTTCGATACGGTCGATGCGACGCTGTACGTCAACAACGTGGCTGACCGGACCTACGATGCGATCGGCTTTCTCAACGGTCTCGTGACCATCTACAGCCCGCCGCGCGAGGTAGGGCTGCGACTGACCTGGAGGATGTGACATGACGAATGAAAATGAGACGGTTGCGATGCCGGACATGACCCAGACACACCCCCTTGATCCACTCTGGTCACTGTCGCTGATGTCGGTGCGGGCGGATGCGCTCGATACGGCACTGGAGCTGGGACTGTTCAGCCAGTTGCTGCGGCCGCAGACCGCAGCGACGCTGGCAGAATGCACACAGCTTGACGAAGCGGCGTTGCAGGCACTGCTGGATGTGCTCTGGAGCATGGGCATTCTCCTGCGGCGGCGTTGCCATTCGCGGGTGCCATGCCGTTATGGCTTCGAACTGGCCAGTAGCATGATCCGTTGGTTGAACCCTGAGAGTCCTGAGTATTGCGGTGACTCGTTGCGCTTTCGTCTGCATTCGATGCGGCGTTTCGGGGCGCAGTTGCCGCAACTGCTGCGGCAGGGAAACATGGCACCGGAGGCGGCAGGGCAATCCTCCTGGGCGCAGGCCGCGCAATCCCAGATATGGCAGGAGCAGGGGGCGGCGACGGCTGGCCTGGCTGTGCAGGCGGTAAGGCAACTGAAGGAACTGGATGGGCCGCGCCGTTTCCTGGATATGGGCGGCGGGCCGGGTCGGGTGGCGATCTCACTGGCGCAGGACCAGCCGCTTTGGCAGGGCGTTGTCTTTGACCAGCCGGAAACGGCGGCAGTGGCCGGCCAGGCGATCGCGCGTGCCGGACTCTCTGACCGGGTGCTGGCGCAGGGCGGCGATATGGAGCAGACGGCGCTGGGCGGGGGCTACGATGTGATCTGGTGCTCGTCGGTCCTGCACTTTTGCTCCGATGTGCCGAAGATGCTGGCCCGGCTGTATGAAGCGCTGGCACCGGGCGGGTATCTGCTGGCGGCCCATGCCGAATTGCCTGATGATCGCGAGCTGGCAGCCCGGATTCTGCCGTATTACCTGCCGTTGCGCATGCGTGGCAGGACCCTGTGGCGGCAGGGTGAACTGGCCATCATGATGCGGCAGGCAGGTTTCGGACGCCTGCACGAAACCATGCTGGAGAGTTATCCGCTGGCACCTGCCTGCCTGGTAAGTGGTCGCCGGGAGGCTCCGTGATGCGGGGATTGCGCTGGCATCATGCGGCCTTCGGGCTGGCCAATCTGGTCCTGTTCACCCCCAGCGTGTATCTGCTGCTGGGGCTGCCGCTGATCATGCGCCAGCATGGCTGGTCGGGCACGGAGATCGGGCTGTTCCAGCTGGTGGGGCTGCCGTCCCTGCTGAAATTCCTGCTGGCCATGCCGGTACAGCGCTGGGGCGGCACAGGGGAGCGATATGGTGCCTGGGCCTGGTGGCTGGGAGGTGGCTACGTGCTGACGCTGCTGGCATTGTCGTGGGTGGATATCGATACGCCCCGGCCGTTGCTGTTCCTGCTGGCGACCGCTGCCGCGTTGATGTCGACCTGGGTCGATATTCCGGTCAATGCGGCCGCCTTTCGCATGATGCCGGAGCAGGAGCGGATGCGTGCAGGCGGTATCCGTTCTGCGGCGTTGTTCGCGGGCGGTATCCTGGGGGGCGGTGTCATGCTGCTGGTACAGCAGGCATATGGCTGGGCTGCACCCTTCATCCTGATGGCCGTGCTGGTGCTGGCAGTCCTGTGGCTGCTGTACCGGCTGGGCAGTCTGGAGGCGCAGGGGGGCCGGCATACTGACCTGATGGTGTCGGAGGTGTCTGCGCCGGCGGCAGCGCTGCCTGTCGACAGCGTGACTGACATGGGTGCGGCCCCACTGTGGCCGGGCCGGGCGCTGCGGGATTTCTTCGGGCAGCCGGGGGCATGGCGCTGGGCCTGGTTGCTGCTGGCCTATTTTCCACTGCTGGCGGCAGCCTGGGTGTTTCTCAAGCCGATGCTGCTGGATCGTGGTTTCAGTGCCGCGCATGTGGCCTGGATTGCGGGCGTGATGGGTGGCAGCCTGGGGGCCTGCGCCAGCCTGCTGGTGGCACGCTGGGTACGGGCTGGTCGTACGGACGCCATTTTGCCTGTCTCGGCATTCTGCAATGTGATGGTCTTGGCGCTGATGGCCCTGGCGGTCTGGTTGCAGGCTGCCCGCCCCGTGCTGCTGGGGCTGGCCTTGCTGCTGGGGGCGGCCATGGGCGTGACATCGGCGCTGGTGTTCGGGCTGATGATGGATTTTGCCCGTCATGCACGCCAGGCGGTGGATTACGGCATCCAGTCCAGCCTGTTTGGATTGGGACGGGTCGCCATGCCGCCCGTGGCGGGTGTATTGGTCGATACGGTGCGCTATGAGGGTATGCTGGCCTGCCTGGCGTTGGGGGCGGGCGTGGTCTTTCTCGCCGCACTGCGCGGTTGTGGTGCTGCGCGTGCTGTCAGGACTGGTGGCACCGGCTGAGTGTGCAAGATGCCCCCACGCTGCGCCTGCGGCTTGCTGCCCCCCAAGGGGGTGCGTTTTGCCTTGGGAGCGGCCCGGCGGCAAAACATGCTCCCACGCTGCGCCGGTCGCTTGCGGCCACCCAGGGAGCACTTTTGCCCTGGGTGCAGCCCTGCAGTAAAAAATAACGCCCTCGCAGGCTTGGCCTGCAAGGGCGCATGAGGTATGCCGGGCAATCGTGCCTAGGCGCTCAGCTTGTCCTTGAGCAGGCTGTTGACCTGGGCCGGGTTGGCCTTGCCGCGGCTGGCCTTCATGATCTGGCCGACCAGCGAGTTGAAAGCCTTTTCCTTGCCGGCCCGGAACTCCTCGACCGATTTGGCGTTGGCAGCCAGCACGTCGTCGATGATCTTCTCGAGCGCACCGCTGTCGCTGATCTGCTTCAGGCCCAGCGATTCGATCAGGGCATCCACGTCGGAGCCCTGGCCGGTCCAGATGGCATCGAAAACCTGCTTGGCGGCATTGTTGGAGATGGTGCCATCGGCGATGCGCGTGACCAGTTGCGCCAGTTGCGCGCTGCCGATCGGCAGACTGGCAAAGTCGAGGCCATCGTTGTTGATGCGACGGGCCACTTCGCCCGTTACCCAGTTGCTGACCAGCTTGGGCTGGCCGCTGCTGCGGGCCGCAGCCTCGAAGAACGCGGCCGAGGCCTTGTCCTGCGTCAGTACACCGGCATCATAGGCCGACAGGCCATATTCCTGCTCGAAGCGGTTGCGTTGCGCATCGGGCAGTTCGGGCATGGTGGCACGGACTTCCTCGATCCACTGCGGCGAGATGATCAGCGGCGGCAGGTCGGGATCGGGGAAGTAGCGGTAGTCGTGCGCGTCTTCCTTGCTGCGCATGCTGCGGGTTTCGTCGCGGTCGGCATCGTACAGGCGGGTTTCCTGCACCACGGTGCCGCCGTCCTCGATCAGTTCGATCTGGCGACGTGCCTCGAACAGGATGGCACGCTCCAGGAAGCGGAACGAGTTGACGTTCTTGATTTCGGCACGGGTGCCGAATTCCTTCTGGCCGACCGGGCGCACCGAGACGTTGGCATCGCAGCGGAACGAGCCTTCCTGCATGTTGCCGTCGCAGATGCCGAGCCAGACCACCAGGCTGTGCAGGGCGCGGGCATAGGCTACGGCCTCGGCAGCCGAGCGCATCTCGGGTTCCGACACGATTTCCAGCAGCGGCGTGCCGGCGCGGTTCAGGTCGATGCCGCTGGCGGGGATGCCGTTCATGTCGAGATGGTCGTCGTGCAGCGACTTGCCGGCGTCCTCTTCGAGATGGGCGCGGGTCAGGTTGATGCTCCGCAGCTCACCGTCAAGCAGGAAACTGATGGTACCGCCCAGCACGGTGGGCAGGTCGAACTGGCTGATCTGGTAGCCCTTGGGCAGGTCGGGATAGAAGTAGTTCTTGCGGGCGAACACCGAGACGGGGGCCACCTTGCCGCCCACGGCCAGCCCGAAGCGGATGGCGCGTTCGACGGCCCCCCGGTTGAGCACCGGCAGGACGCCGGGCAGGGCCAGATCGACTTCGTTGGCCTGGGTGTTGGGCTCGGCACCGAAGCGGGTGCTGCTGCCGGAAAAGATCTTGGATACGGTGGAAAGCTGGGCGTGGGTTTCCAGGCCGATGACGATTTCCCAGTTCATGCGAGCTCCGGCGTATGGGTGTGCCAGTCGGTGGCGTGTTGGTAGCAGTCGGCGATGGCCAGCAGGCGACCTTCGTCGAAGTAGTTGCCGATCAGGTGCAGGCCGACCGGGCGGCGGGCATGGTCGCCCTGGCCGAAGCCGCAGGGGATCGACATGCCGGGCAGGCCGGCCAGGTTGACACCCAGCGTGTAGATGTCGGCCAGCCAGTCGGCGGTCGGATCATTCCGGTTGTCGCCCAGGTTGCGGGCCACGGTCGGGGCGACCGGCCCCATGATTACGTCGCACTGGCCGGCAAAGGCCTGCTGGAAGTCCTGGGCAATCAGGCGGCGCAGGCGCTGTGCCTGAAGATAGTAGGCGTCGTAGTAGCCATGCGACAGCACATAGGCACCGATCAGGATGCGGCGTTGCACTTCGGCACCGAAGCCCTCGGCGCGCGAGCGGGCGATCATGTCGTTGAGGTCGCCGAACTCGGCGGCACGGTGGCCGTAGCGCACGCCGTCGTAGCGCGACAGGTTGCTGGAGGCCTCGGCGGGTGCAATCACGTAGTAGGCCGGGATCGACAGTTCGGTACGCGGCAGCGAGATATCGACCAGCGTTGCGCCCAGTGATTCGAACTGAGCCAGGGCGGCCTGCACGGCGGCGCGGACATCATCGGCCAGGCCGGTACCGAAGAATTCGCGCGGCACGCCGATGCGCAGCCCGGTCAGGGGGCGTTCGCCCTGCACCTGCTGGGCGTCCAGTGCCGCCTCGAAGGCGCTGCGCACGCGACCGGACTCGTTGCGCGTGCCGTTGCAGGATTGCACGCTGGTGGCATCCGCAGGGTCGAAGCCGGACATGACGTCGAGCATTTCGACGAGGTCGCGGGCGTGCCGGGCCAGGGGGCCGCCCTGGTCGAGGCTGGAGCCGTAGGCGATCATGCCGAAGCGCGAGACGGTGCCATAGGTCGGCTTGATGCCGCTGACGCCGCAGAACGAAGCCGGCTGGCGGATCGAGCCGCCGGTATCCGTGCCGGTCGTGGCCAGCACGTTGCGCGCGGCGACGGCGGCGGCCGAGCCGCCCGACGAGCCGCCTGCCACTGCGGTGGTGTCCCAGGGATTGCGGACGGCACCGAAGATGGTGTTTTCGTTGGCCGAACCCATGGCGAACTCATCGCAGTTGAGCTTGCCCAGCGAGACGGCACCGGCACCACGCAGACGGGCCACCACGGTGGCGTCGAACGGGCTGACGTAGTCCTTGAGCATATTGCTGGCTGCCGTCGTGCGCCAGCCCTGCGTGACGAACAGGTCCTTGTGAGCGATCGGGATGCCGGCCAGCGGCCCGGCCGAGCCATCGGCCAGTGCAGCGTCGGCGGCGCGGGCCTGCTGCAGGGTCAGTTCTGGATCGATCTGCACGAAGGCATTGAGGGTGGCGTGGTGTGCCTGGGCAGCCTCGAGTGCGCTGCGGGCAACTTCCTCGGCGCTCAGGCGTCGTGCACGCAGCGCCTCGCGCAGCGCGGCAATGCCGGCGAATTCGGTATGGATGGGATGCGACATGGTTATTCGATGACCTTGGGAACCAGAATCAGGCCGTCCTGGACGGCCGGGGCGTTGGCCAGCAGCGCCTCGCGGCTGCAGTTGCCGGGTGCGACGGCATCGTCGCGCAGCCGCAGGGCGATGTCGGCATGGGCCGCCAGTGGTGTGGACAGGGGTTCGACATTGTGCGTGTCGACGGCCTGGAGCTGTTCGATCAGGGCCAGGATATCGTTGAGTTCACCCTGCACGGCGGTGCGCTGTTCACCAGTGATGGCGATGTTGGCAAGCCGGGCGATGCGGGTGACGTCTTGTTCGTTGAGCGCCATGTGATTTTGTAAGCAAGTATCAGGTGCATGGAGAGGCGGCAATCCGCCGCCTGCCTGTGTAGGCCGAGATTCCGGGGTCTGGTGCGGAATGTCTCTTTGCCAAAAGTAATGCATTTATGGCAAACCCGAGGGTTTTGTATGCATATATGGTACCGATTATAAGTTATGATTCATCGTTTACTTCACCCCCGTTCTGGCTGAATCCTCATGTTCGGATTTCTCCGCAGTTACTTTTCCAGCGATATGGCGATCGACCTCGGGACCGCCAACACGCTTATCTACGTTCGCGGCAAGGGCATCGTTCTGGACGAGCCCTCGGTCGTGGCCATCCGCCACGATGGTGGCCCGTATGGCAAGAAAGTGATCCAGGCCGTTGGCCACGAAGCCAAGCAGATGCTTGGGCGCGTACCCGGCAACATGGAGGCTATCCGGCCCATGAAGGACGGCGTGATCGCCGACTTCACCGTGACGGAGCAGATGCTCAAGCAGTTTATCCGGCTGGTGCACCCCCGCAACATGCTGGCCCCGAGCCCGCGCATCATCGTCTGCGTGCCCTGCGGTTCGACCCAGGTCGAGCGCCGTGCGATCCGTGAGTCCGCACTGGGTGCCGGCGCAAGCCAGGTCTACCTGATCGAGGAACCCATGGCTGCCGCCATCGGTGCCGGCCTGGCGGTGGCAGATGCCAGCGGTTCCATGGTCGTCGATATCGGCGGCGGCACCACCGAGGTCGCCGTGATCTCGCTGGGTGGCATGGTCTACAAGGGTTCCGTGCGCGTGGGCGGCGACAAGTTCGACGAGGCCATCGTCAACTACATCCGTCGCAACTACGGCATGCTGATCGGCGAGCCCACTGCCGAGCTGATCAAGAAAGAGATCGGCTCCGCCTTTCCCGGTTCCGAAGTGCGCGAGATCGAGGTCAAGGGCCGCAATCTGGCCGAAGGTGTGCCACGCAGCTTTACCGTGTCGTCCAACGAAATCCTCGAGTCGCTGACCGATCCGCTCAACCAGATCGTCTCGGCCGTCAAGATCGCGCTCGAACAGACGCCGCCCGAACTGGGTGCCGACATCACCGACAAGGGCATTGCCCTGACCGGCGGTGGCGCGTTGCTGCGTGACCTGGATCGCCTGCTGCAGGAAGAAACCGGCCTGCCGGTTGTCGTGGCCGAGGATCCGCTCACTTGCGTGGTGCGGGGTTGCGGTGATGCACTTGAGCACCTGGAAAAGCTGGGTGCGATTTTCATCAACGACTGATCGGGCCTGACGGTCCGTACCCAGGCAGATGTCGGCCCAAACCGCTCCCAGGCTTTTCCGGCATGGGTACTCGGCCGGCATTCGTCTGCTGGTGCTGGTGCTGGCCGCGCTGGCGCTGTTGTTCTTCGATAGTCGCAGCAAGTCGCTCGAGCCGGTACGGCAGGTCATTTCCACAGGGCTTTATCCCTTTCAACGGCTGGTTGCCTTCCCCGGTGACCTCACAGCCGAAGTCAACGGCTGGATGAATGCAGCCGCCATGATCCGCCATGAGAACGAGGCGTTGCAACGGCAGCGCATCGAACTGGCGCAGGTCAGCACCCTGGCAGCCCAGCTTGCCATCGAGAATGGTCAGTTGCGGCGTCTGCTGGGGGTCGTCGATACGCTGGATGAGTCTGCTGCCGTGGTCGAGGTGCTGTACGAGCCCGCCCATCCTTTCCAGCAGAGGCTGGTGTTCAACAAGGGGTCGCATGATGGCATTGCCCCTGGCATGCCGGTGATCGACGAAGGCGGTGTCATCGGACAGATCATTCGTGTCACCCCCTTTACTGCCGAGGCGGCCCTGCTGACTGACGAACTGGTGTCCATCCCGGTACAGACATTGCGCAATGGCCTGCGGCTGATTACCTTTGGCGGTAACCAGCCGGGTCAGCTTGAAGTCCGCTACGTGGCGTCCAATGCCGATATCGAGACAGGTGACGTGCTGGTGACCAGTGGCGTGGGCGGCTGGTTTCCGGCGGGCCTGCCGGTGGGCAAGATCGAGGACATCGAGCGTGATTCGGCCAGTGGTTTCGCTCGCGCCACTGCTGCGCCGCTGGCGCATCCTGAACGCTATCGTCACTTTCTGGTCCTGAAGACGGATCCGCAGCAATCACTGTCGCAGGAAGGGCAGGAACAGGGGCAGGCAGAGGCGTCGACTGCACCTCCCCAGGATGAGGTGGCACCATGAGCCAGGATCGACGGATATACGCTACGCGCCCCCTCAAGCCTCGCGCCCGCATCGAGCCGGAGCAGATGAGCCGCCCGCTCAGTGGTCGCCTGGTCTGGGGCTCGCTGGCGCTGGTCTGGCTTTTGTCGCTGGTGTTCTGGCGCGGCGGCGACATGCGTCCCGATTTGCTGCTGGTGACGCTGGCCTTCTGGTGCGTGCACGCGCCCAGCCGGGTCGGCCTGATCACCGCTTTCCTGATGGGGCTGGTCATGGATGTGCACGATGCCGCCCCGCTGGGGGGGCAGGCGCTTGACTATACGCTGGTGGCCTATGCGGCATGGCTGCTGCACCGGCGATTGCAGCATTTCGATCTGTTCGGTCAGGCAGTCCACATGTTTCCTGCCTTCATTGTGGCGCACTTCATCACGGCCGTACTCTACAGTCTCATCCACGGTGCGTGGATCGGCTGGAGCTGGCTGGTGGGCGCGGTGCTGACTGCCTTGCTGTGGCCGGTGATCGGCTGGCTGCTGTTGCTGCCTCGGCGACACGCCGGTGATGCCGACCGGGCCAGTAACTGACGGAGCGCGACCATGTTCGAATTCAAGGGCATCGGTCAGTTCCAGCGGCAGCGTTTCCGGTTGCGGGTCGGCGTTGCCCTGCTCGTGACGCTGTTGGGGCTTGGTGTGCTGGGCTGGCGTTTCTGGTTCCTGCAGGTCGAGCGTCATGAAGGGCTGGCAGCCCGGGCCGACCGTAACCGGCTGGCCATTGTGCCGCTGCCGCCGCGGCGCGGCGACATCCTGGACCGCAATGGCGAGGTGCTGGCCCGCAATTACCGGACCTATACGCTCGAAGTCGTGCCGGCACACGCCGGCGATATCGACGAACTGCTCCAGAAGCTGTCTCCCGTGGTCTATATCTCGCCGGTCGAGCAACGTCGTTTCCTGCGACGCGTGCAGGAATCCGGGCGCTATGCGCGGATTCCCCTGCGCACCAGTCTCAATGACACCGAGGCTGCCTGGTTTGCCGTCAACGGCTGGCAGTTTCCGGGTGTCAACCTGCATGCTCGCTGGGTGCGGGAGTATCCGCATGGCGAGGTGGCCGGCCATGTGCTGGGTTATATCGGTCGCATCGATGACAAGGATGTCGAATGGCTGGAGGAAACGGACCAGTTAGCCAACTACCGTGGCTCTGATGTGATCGGCAAGAAAGGGGTCGAAAAGACCTGGGAGTCCAGCCTGCACGGGCAGACCGGCTTCGAGGAGGTCGAGGTGACGGCCACCGGCCGGCCGGTGCGTACGCTGCGGCGAGTCGATCCCGAGCCGGGCAAGGACCTGATGCTGTCCATCGATCTCGGGCTGCAGCAGATGGCCGAGCGCTTGTTTGCCGGGCGACGTGGTGCCCTGGTGGCCATCGAGCCGGAAACCGGCGAGGTGCTGGCCTTTGTGTCCCAGCCGTCGTTCGACCCGAACCTGTTTGTCGATGGCATTGATGTCGAAAACTGGAAGCAGTTGCGCGACTCGCCTGATCATCCACTGCTCAACCGTCCGCTTTACGGCACCTATCCGATCGGTTCGACCTACAAGCCGTTTGTGGCGCTGGCAGCCCTGGAACTGGGCAAGCGGCGGGCGACGGATCGTTTCTACGATCCCGGGTTCTTCGAGTTCGCCGGCCAGCGGTTCCGTAATGCGGGCTCCGCAGCCTATGGTTCCATTGACCTCAACCGGGCGCTGGCGGTGTCTTCCGATACGTATTTCTATGCGCTGGGGCCGGATATCGGCGTCGATGCCCTGCACGATTTCATGCAGCCTTTCGGCTTTGGACAACTGACGGGTATCGATCTCGATGGCGAGCGGCGCGGCATCCTGCCTTCGACCGACTGGAAGCGGGGCTATTACCGGGAGCGCGAGCAGCAGCGCTGGTATACCGGCGAGACCATTTCGGTCATGGTGGGGCAGGGCTACAACGCCTTTACCCTGTTGCAACTGGCACACGCCACGTCGGTGCTGGCCAATGATGGCGTCGTCATGAAGCCGCACCTGGTGCGGGCCGTGCGCGAGGCCGGCCAGGATATCGAAAAGGATGTGCTCACAGAGCCGACCAATATCATTCCGCTGCAGCAGGCCAACCTTGATGCAGTCAAGCAGGCGATGGTAGCGGTCACCCAGACGGGGACGGCCCGGCGCGCCTTTGCAGGCACGCCATACAGCGTGGCTGGCAAGACAGGAACAGCCCAGGTGTTCAGCCTGCGTGGCGGCCAGTATCGCGCCAGCCAGATCGATGAACGCCTGCGCGACCATGCCCTGTTCATGGCATTCGCACCTGCGGAAAAGCCCAAGATTGCCCTGGCGTTGATTGTCGAAAATGCCGGCTGGGGGGCTTCTATCGCGGCACCTCTGGCTCGCCAGGTATTCGATTACTGGCTGGCTTCTCCGGAGCAGGGTGGGCATGCC
Organism: Corticimicrobacter sp.; assembly: GCF_040137905.1. Taxonomy (NCBI): domain Bacteria; kingdom Pseudomonadati; phylum Pseudomonadota; class Betaproteobacteria; order Burkholderiales; family Alcaligenaceae; genus Corticimicrobacter; species Corticimicrobacter sp. Next base: position 60,077 of record NZ_JBEFDG010000058.1, on the reverse strand, counting down.
GCATCGGCTGCGCTGATCGAGCGGGCTGGTGCCGCATCCGATGTCGAGGCGGTCCGTGTGCCTGGTGCTCGGGCGGCTGCGGCCGCTGCAGCAGACACCCCGGGCGAGGAGACACTGTGAAAAGGCTGGGACAGTGGCTGTGGCGTGTGGTGACGGCTTTTGATTGGCCTCTGTTTGGACTGCTGGCCATGCTGGCGGGCCTGGGCATGACCATCATGTATTCTGCCGTTGGCAATACGGGAGGGCGCTTCGAGGATCAGTCACGCAACCTGATGCTGGCTCTGATGGCGATGTGGGCCGTGGCGCTGGTGCCGCCAGCCTGGCTGCGCAAGTGCGCTGTGCCATTCTATGTGTTGGGCATCATTCTGCTGCTGGGGGTCGAGTTTTTTGGCGAGACCAGCAAGGGTGCCACGCGCTGGCTGCATCTTGGCGTGGTGCGGATCCAGCCTTCCGAAATGCTCAAGATTGCCGTGCCGCTGATGCTGGCCTGGTATTTCCATCGCAATGACCAGCAACTGCGCATTCGCGACTTCCTGGTGGCGATCGTGCTGCTGGGCATTCCCTTCATCCTGATCGTCAAACAGCCCGACCTGGGGACAGCCCTGCTGGTGCTGGGCACCGGCTTTTTCGTGATCTATTTTGGCGGGCTGTCGTTCAAGCTGCTGGTGCCGGTCACGGTGATCGGCATTGCCGTGCTGGCCGTGGTGGTCGTGAACGAGGATGCCCTGTGCGAGCCTGGCGTGGACTGGGTGGTCCTGCACGAGTACCAGAAGCACCGTGTCTGCACGTTGCTCAACCCTGGTTCCGACCCGCTGGGCAAGGGTTTTCATACCATCCAGTCGATGATTGCCATCGGTTCGGGCGGGCTGTATGGCAAGGGCTACATGCAGGGTACGCAGACGCACCTGGATTTCATCCCGGAACGGACGACCGATTTCGTGCTGGCGGTCTTTGCCGAAGAGTTCGGCCTGTACGGCTGCATCATGCTGCTGGTGCTCTACCTGCTGCTGATCCTGCGTGGCCTGGTGATCGCCTGGCAGGCCGACACCCAGTTCGGTCGCCTGCTGGCCGGGGCATTGTCGATGATGTTCTTCATCTATGTATTCGTCAACGTCGGCATGGTCACGGGCGTGCTGCCCGTGGTGGGCGTGCCGTTGCCCTTCCTGAGCTATGGCGGCACGGCCTTGCTGACGCTGGGCATTGCCTGCGGGATACTGATGAGCATCAGTCGGCATCGCGAAAAGCCGGATTGATCTATCCGGTTCTCAGCCAGTAGTACATATCTGCCATCGAGTTCGTGGCCTGTCGGCATGCCTGCGAAGGTAACGCTGCGAGTGATTCCATGAAGCCGGGATTTCATGGAAATCATTGATTTATGCTTGGTTTTGGCCTGAATCCCCTATGCTAGAATCAGCCACCATGTTGCGCATACGTTTCAATCTGTATCGACAGTTTGCCTCACGATTATTGTTGTGGCCCTTGCTGTTCGTACTGGCGTTGCGTGCCTTGGTACCCATCGGCTATATGCCTGGTCAGGGCGTGCAAGAGCATGGTTTTGGCTTTGATCTGTGCGTGGGCTCGGATCGGAGCAGCCAGGAAATTCTGGCCAGTTGGCGAGATCAGAGCGCCGACGCCGAAGACAGCGGCGTGGCAGGTTCTGCTCCCTGCGTGTTCTGTCTCCTGACTTTCCTGTCCGCGGATCTGCCGCCCGCGGGAGTTGTCGCCAGCGTACCCTTTTTCTTTCTGATTGCCGACCTGCTGCCTGTTGGCACGGTTGTCGCCCGACTGCCGCAGGCAGTCGGCTCCCCTCTTGGGCCTCGCGCTCCACCTGTCTTGCTGTGATCTGAGTTTCTCATGGTTTGTCCTGCGGTAGCGCCGCAGGGTTTTCTTTGCTCATTTCGCAGGGCCGGCGAGTTCCGCCGGTATGTCTCATGAAGATCAGTTTTACACACACACCATTGGCACTTGCTTTGGCGCTGAGCGGTTTCAGTGCATTTTCTGTTCTGGCTCAGACTGTGCCGCCCGCACAGGTCAATGGCCCATCTACTGTACTCACGCTTGGTCAGATCACTGTTCCCAGCAATACAGCCGGGATGCAGAGCGTTACCGATATTCTGACCTCGGTCGATGTGCTGGGGGCCGAAAGGGTGGAAAACCAGACCGTCGACTATAGCTGGGAGCTTTTCAGGCAGGCTCCGGGGGTACAGGTTACGGAATTCAAGCAGGGGACGGATGCCGGACGGATTTCATTTCGCGGATTCAATGCTGAAGGGCGTATCAATGCCGTCAAACTGTTGATCGACGGGATTCCCAGCAATGAAAATGGTGGTGGGATGGGCTATCTGGATAGCGTATTTCCGCTCAATATCGACGCCATCGAAATCGTGCGGGGCACCAACGATCCGCGCTATGGTCTGTACAACATTGCCGGTAATGTCAATGTGCTGACGCGCACAGGGGGGGATGATGGGCAGGCGAGGCTGACGGTGGGCAGCTTCGGAACTCGCGAGGTACAGATTGCCAAAGGGCTTGAAACTGGCAATTGGACCCAGAACTATACGGTGGCCTGGCGTGATTCCGATGGCTACCGTGATCATGCCGATGCCGACAAGTTTGCGTTGTCCGGAAAGTGGCTGCATACCAGCGACGACCAGCGCTGGGTGGCAGGCTTGAGCGTACGGGGATATCGGAACAGGGCGCTTGAAGCTGGCAACCTGACCGAAGAGCAGGCCCAGGACAATCCACGCATGTCGCCTGATCATTCTTCCTCGGATCGGAGCAAGCGCGATATCGGGCAGGTCAGCCTGTTGCTGGATGGGCAATTGACCGATGAACTGGCGTGGTCTTCAAGGGTTTATCTCAATTACTATGAAAATGATCGATGGATCCGTTTTACAGAGGCTGGCCAACAGCAGGAACGCTATAACCGTGAAACGCATTATGGCGTCCTGTCGCATCTGAACTGGACGCCTGCGGCTGACGGGTGGCGCAACTTCATGGTAGAGGTCGGTGCCGACCTGCAGCGCCAGGACAATATCAATCAGCGCAACAGAACGAGAGAGCGGGTCACCATCAGCCCTATTCGTGACTGGGATTACACCCTTGATACGGCAGGTGCCTATGTACAGGTGGTGTGGCAACCGGTAGAGCGGCTCAAGTTGATTCCAGGCTATCGCATCGATCATATCGGCGGGCATTTCAACGACAGGCTGACAGGACAGTCGGCATCAACCTATGACTATGGATTGATTCGGCAGCCCAAATTCAGTGCCCTGTACGAGTTGACCGATCAGGCAACCGTTTATGCCAACTGGGGGCGGACTTTCCAGATTGGCGTAGGGCGGGACAGCTATCAGGTCAGCCAGACGCAGCTCAAGCCATCCATCAACACAGGTTGGGAGGCAGGTATCAAATGGCAGCCTTCCGACGACCTGAATATGCGTGTGGCCTACTGGGAACAGCGGGCGACGGATGAAGTACACACGGTACTGGGTGTCGACGGATTTTCGGGTGATGTCGCCAATATCGGTAAAACGCTGCGGAAAGGGTTCGATATCCAGGCCAATCTGCGCCTTGATGCAACCCTGTCGGCATGGTTGTCATATTCTCACCAGAGTGCCAAGATCGTTGAGCCGGCACCGGGGGCATTGGATACGCGTGGCCGTCAGGTTGAAAATGTGCCGCGTTATCTTGTCGGCTTTGGCGTGGACTGGCGTCCCCTGCCACGCTGGAAGTTTTCGGCCTGGGGCAATGGGCAATCCAGCTACTATGTCGACCGAACCAATACCCAGGGTAAATTCGGTCAATATATTGTTTTCAATCTGGGCGCGACCTATGCCTGGCGTCCGGATCTCGATATCGGTCTGCAACTCAAGAATGTGGCCGATCGGAAGTATGTGTATTCCTGGTATGACAGTGGCTCCAGAGGGTTTTCGCCTGCAGATGGCCGAGGCTTGTATGCAACGCTGAACTGGAAGTTCTGATCATCGGCCAGGACTGTTCTCGCCGTGTCAGGACGGCTGGTGCCGCAGGTGGCGCCAGCCTATGACGATACCGCTCAGGGAAACGATGATTCCGCCGATGCTCAGCAGGATCAATACGATATTCCGGGTGTGGTGGTAGGCCAGCAGCTCAGGCGTGTCCCAGCTATGCAGGAAATAGAAAAGCCAGCGCCATGTTCGCTGCGCCTGGGTCAGCACGGCGGATACTTCGCCTGTCTGCAGATCAATATAGATGCGTGTGCGTGCAGGGTCCTCGAAGTCCAGGCGCAATGCAGGCAGGTGCTGTATGGCCGCGCCATTCATGGCTTCGGGATGGCGCTGGTAGTAGTAGGCATCGAAGCGGGTCAGTATGCGATGCTCCGCCAGTGGCCAGGGCAGCAGCTTGCGGGCTGCCTGCAGTACTTTCTGGTCGGGCCAGGTGGTGCGAATGCTCAGTCCGCCCGGATCTGCCATGACCAGCCGGGTGTGTGCCTGTGCGTCATATGCCACCACATGGTCCATGCCATCGAGCCGCGACCATTGGAGTTCTACTGCGTAGAATGCCTGTTCCTGGAGGCGTGCCAGGATCGCGGCAGGATTGGACAGCGCCGGGTCTATGGGGGCCGTGGGGCCCTGATATGCCTGCAGATCGGGTTTGACTGTATTCGAGAAAACGACCCCAGCTGGATTCATGGCCATCAGACCACTGAAAATCCAGGTGCAGACGATGGCACCGAACAGCAAACCGATGATGTGATGCCAGCGCATCCAGCCTTGTCGATAGGGGCTATGGCTGCCGGAGCGATAGGGACGGCTGAATCGCCAGCGCCAGATGCCGACGACGATGCCGCTGACGGATGACAATAGACCGATGCCGGATAGCAGGATCATGGTCCAGTTCCAGACCGGATCGGTGGAGTGATTCCTGAAAGGATACAGCCAGTGCATCCAGGCACCGACATAATTCCAGTATTGCTGTGCCTGCGGCGCATCCAGTACGACCTGTGCCGTAGACGAGGAAACATACAGCAAGCCGGCATTGGGTGATTGCGTGTCTATCCTGTGCAGGGGGCGATGCTTGTCCAGACTGCGCGAATGTGTCCAGCGATCCTCCTGGATGAGGGTGTCGTAGCGCATGGGCGTATCCGGCAGGTACGCCTGTGCTGCTGCCAGGGCCGTCGCGGGAGCCTGCGCGTCGATCTCCTTGGCGTCGTGGGCGTTGCGACTGCGGCTTGTGCCAGCCTGGGGTGCAGTGATGTAGATCGGCTGATTGCCTATGGATGTCAGGATGAATGGTGCGCCTGGCGTGTAGGATGGCAGCGCTGTAATTGGCCGATACTCCTGATCGGCATTCAGGGCAGACAAGGCCCCCAGCCGTTCCCACGGCGTCAGCTTGGGATAGCCGACATAAAGCATGGTGATCCCGCTGATGAACCAGCACAGCATGAGCAGGCAGCCGGCAATGCCGGTCCAGCGATGCAGCGCATACGTCAGTTGCACGAGACGGGTGCGTATTTTCATGAAACAGATGCTCCAAAATCAGGCATCAGTAGAACATGTCCTCAAATGTGTGCTGCTTGACCCTTCGCAAATTGACCGGGCATGTTCGCAGAATCGAGAGCGTTTAGTGTTGATACGCAAACGTCTAGGCGGTATCCGGCGATATGATGCCGCATGGTGTGTACGACACGCCCCTGAAGCAGGAGAGCCATTTTTGCCATGACTATCGTCCGCAGATCCCTGGCGCGCTATGCGCTGCTGTCCATTGCCGGTGCGATACTGACCATCGGCCTCAAAGGCTGGGCCTATCAGTTGACGGGTTCGGTCGGACTGCTGTCCGATGCGCTGGAATCGGTCATCAACCTGGTGGCTGCCGTGCTGGCGCTGGTGGTATTGATCATTGCCGCCCGACCTGCAGACGCGTGCCACCCTTTTGGGCATGAAAAGGCCGAGTATTTCGCCAGCGGGGCCGAAGGTCTCCTGATTCTGGTGGCAGCGGTGCTGATCATCGATTCGGCATTGCCGCGCCTGTTCGATCCCCAGCCGCTTGATCAGGCCGGGCTGGGCATCGCCATTTCGGCATTGGCTTCCCTGGTCAATTATGGCATTGCGCGGGTACTGGCGCAGGCCGCACGCCGATACGAGTCGGTGACGCTGGCAGCCGATGCCCGACACCTGATGACCGATGTCTGGACCACGGCCGGTGTGCTGGCCGGGGTGGCGGCGGTGACGCTGACCGGATGGCACTGGCTGGACCCGGCAATTGCCCTGGCCGTTGCCCTGCACATCATCTGGGCAGGCTGGCACCTTGTGCGCGATGCCATTGATGGCCTCATGGACAAGGCGCTGCCCGCAGAGGAGCAGGCCGCGCTGGTGCAGGTGCTGGAAGGTTACTGCGAGCGCGACAGGGTGCAATACCATGCCCTGCGTACGCGCCGGGCGGCTTCGCGCCGTTTTGTCTCGGTGCATATCCTGGTGCCGGGGGCCTGGAGCGTGCAGCAGGGGCATGATCTGCTGGAGCGGATCGAGGCTGATATGCGTGCGCGGCTGTCCGGCATGACCGTCGTCACGCATCTGGAACCGCTGGAGGATCCGGTGGCCTGGGATGATCCCGGCCTGGATGGCTGATACCGCGCCGAAGCGCGAGCTTCAGGTGTCGATCAGGCTGTTCTGCTGCGACGCATAGAGCCCGGACAGCAGTTTTTCGACTGGAGCGGGCAAGCCAAGGCGCGCCAGTTTTTGCCGTTCGGCCCACATCATATCGGGTGGGGCAGGCGGGCAGGGAGCCTGGATGTTCACCTGCAGCAGCCAGGGCTGTATGGTCAGTCGGAAATGCGTGAACACGTGCTCGAACGCAGCCAGTTCGGTCTCCTCGCCCAGTGGTGTTTGAGAGGCGGGTTGCCGGTGAGCGGCAGGCCACAGCAACGTGTGGGCCGACTCTGCCGGCGTGTGTGATTCATCCGCTTCCGGCAGGCTCCACAGGCCGCCCCAGATACCTTGGGCGGGCCGGCGCTGCAGCAGTACGGATGGGCCGTACTCGATGATCAGCATCCGGGTACTGCGGCGTGGCTGAACCTTGCGTGCACGGGGTGTGGGCAGCAGGTGCTGGCGTCCCTGGATGCGGGCCTGGCAATCGCCTTGCAACGGACAGATCGGACAGGAGGGGCGGCTGCGTGTGCAGAGCGTGGCACCCAGATCCATCAGGCCTTGCGTGTAGGCGGGCATGTCGTCGCCCTGTTCGGGCAACTGGGTCTCTGCCAGCGTCCAGAGGCGATTTTCCACGTCCTTGCGGCCGGGGTCGCCCTCGATGGCAAAGTAGCGGGAGAATACCCGCTTGACGTTGCCGTCCATGATGGGACTGCGTTCATGGGCAGCAAAGGCAGCCACGGCCGCCGCCGTGGAACGGCCGATGCCGGGCAGGGTGATCAGGTCGGCCGCACGCGTTGGAAAGCGGCCATTCCATGCCTGCATGACGGTCTGCGCGCACTTGTGCAGATTGCGTGCCCGGGCGTAGTAGCCCAGCCCGGCCCAGAGGGCGAGTACATCGTCCTGCGGGGCGGCAGCCAGGGCGGCCACGTCGGGAAAGCGCGCCAGGAAACGTTCGTAATAACCGATGACCGTGCTGACCTGTGTCTGCTGGAGCATGATCTCCGACAGCCAGATACGGTAGGGGTCGCGCGTGTTCTGCCAGGGCAGCGTATGGCGTCCATGCACCCGCTGCCAGGCGATCAGGTCTTCTGCCAGGCTCATGGTTTCAGAAGCGGGTGCTGCGCGTGACCGACCAGCGAGCCGACAGGGCACCCAGCAGGGCAATGGCCAGGATGGCGGTCAGCAGCCAACTGCCCGAAGGCAGGCGCAGGATGAACTCGGCATCATAACTGCGCGCCAGATCGAACAGGGCCCGGTTCAGCGGCCTGAGTGCCAGGGCGCTGAGCACGATGGCCATCAGTGCCGCCAGGGTGCAGGTGAGCGCACCCTGGTAAAGGAACGGACGCCGGACGAAGGATTCGGTCGCGCCCAGCAGGCGGGCTACCGAGATTTCCTCGCGCTGCGACAGCGCCTGCATGCGTACGGTATTGAATACGGTTGCCAGCACGACCAGCGCCACGCCCAGGGCCAGCAGCCCCAGGCCGATGCGGGCAAAGCGCAGCAGCGCCTCCAGGCGCTGCACCCAGGCACTGTCGAGCTGGACGCGCTCGACGCCTGGCCACTGGCCCCATTGGCGAGCCAGCAGGTCGGCCTGTGCTGCAATATCGTCGGCGTCGCGCAGGGTGGCGACGATGGCGTCGGGCAATGGGTTGTCGGGCAGCGCAGCCAGGGCATTGGACCAGGCCGGATGTGCCTTCAGCTCGGCCAGGGCCGCTTCTCGGGGCACCACACGCACGGATTCGATCAGGTCGGCATGTTCGGTCTTGATGCGATCTGCCAGTCCGGCCCGCTCGGCTGGGGTGATGTCGATCTTCAGGAACAGAGTCAGCTCAGGCTGGATGGAAACTTCGCGAGCCACTGGCTGCACCGATTGCAGCACGCTGGCACCCAGCAGCGGGATGGCCAGCGCCAGGGCAATCACCAGCAGGTTGCTGAGCGAGGAGAACGGCTGGGCCAGGAAGCGCCGCAGCGTGATGCCGAGCGCGTAGCGGTGTTGCTGCAGCAGGGTCTTCATGCAGACTCCCCTGCTCGCAGGTCAAGGAAGCGGCCGGGTTCGACCCTCAGGATACGAGTGGCGTTCTCGGCCATCAGGGCCTCGTCGTGGGTAGCGATCAGGGTGGTGACGCCAACCTGGTTGAAATCGCGAAAGACCGACATGATCAGGCGGGCACTGTCCTTGTCGAGATTGGCGGTGGGCTCATCGGCAATCAGGATGGCCGGGCGATTGACGATGGCCCGGGCGATGGCCAGGCGTTGCTGTTCGCCACCGGACAGTTCGATCGGGTTGAAGTTTTCCTTGTCGAGCAGGCCGACCTTGCCCAGCGCCGCCCGTGCCCGTGCCGCCGCCGACTGCGGGGACTGGCCGGCGATGATCAGCGGCAGGATGACATTCTGCAGCACACTGCGGTCGAACAGCAGGTGGGTATCCTGCAGGATGATGCCGACAGCGCGGCGCAGGTAGGGCAGGGCGCGTGCGGGCAGCTTGTCGATCCGCTGGCCATTGACCTGTACCGAACCGCGGCTGGCATGTTCAAGGCCGGCGATCAACTTGAGCAGTGTCGATTTGCCGGCACCTGAGGGCCCGGAGATGAACACCAGTTCGCCTGCGCCGATGCGCAGGCTGATATCCGCCAGGATATTGCGGCTGTTGCGACCGTAGGACTTGAAGACGTGCTGGAGCTCGATCATGATGACACGCAAAAGGGCCAGCCGCCATATTAACGCCGATTGCCTGCATCGAGGCTGCTTCAGCGCTTTCCATGCATTGCGTTACAGGTCAGAAAAAAGTGTCGAGTTGCGAGGCGGGCAGCGGCCTGGAGAACAGGTAGCCCTGTACATGACGGCAGCCAAGGCTGCGCAGGGTATCCAGTTCGGCACCCGTTTCCACGCCTTCCACGACGCAGTCCAGTCCCATCTCCTGGCTCAGGCTCAGGAGCGAGCGGACGATCTTGTAGCTGGCGGGGTTGTCCTGGATATGGGTCACGAAACTGCGGTCCACCTTGATGGTGGTCAGTGGCAGCGTATGCAGGCGGATCAGGCTCGAGTAGCCGGTGCCGAAATCATCCAGGGCCAGGCCGCAGCCCAGTTGGCGCAGCTTGTCCACGGCAGCCTTGGCCTGGTCGAAATGCGTGGTCATGGCCGTTTCGGTGATTTCGAGCTGCAGGCGCGACGGATTGATGTCGTTGCGCTGGATGATGTCGAGAATGCGGCGGATATGGGTCGGCGAGTTGATGTCGTGTGCCGACAGGTTGAAGGACAGGTAGATGTGCGCGGGCCAGAGCCGTGCGGTGTCCAGGGCCTTCTGCAGCAACAGCAGCGTGATCTGGCTGATCAGGCCGGTGCGTTCGGCAATGGGGATGAAGGCGCCGGCGGGGATGTTGCCGAGCGTCGGATTGTGCCAGCGAGCCAGTGCCTCGAAGCCGGCGGCCTTGCCGGTGGTGATGTCGACGATGGGCTGGAAGGCGAGCGAGAGTTCGGTGCTCAGGTCGGACGTGAGCAGTGCCTGTTCGATCAGCGCGTTGCGGCAGATTTCCTCATGATGCTGGCGCGAGAACAGGATGGCGTGTCCGCGCTGGGCCTTCTTGCTGGCATAGAGGGCGTAGTCGGCATATTCGAAAAGGGTTTCCGCATCGGCGGCGATGTCGGGGGCGCTGGCAAAGCCGATCGAGGCCGAGATCTGTACCTGTACATCGTCAATCGCGAAAGGTACCCGGATGGCGGCGCAGAGATCTTCTCCCAGCCGCAGCAATTCGGCATCGTCATGTGGGTGCGAGATGATGACGGAAAATTCGTCACCGCCCAGCCGGGCCAGGAAAAAACGATTGTCGCAGACCGCCTGCAGCCTTTGACCGACCTGGTTGAGCAGGCGATCGCCCAGCGTGTGGCCGTGGATGTCATTGACCGGCTTGAAGCCATCGAGATCCATGATGCCCACGCTCAGGCGCGTTTCGTTGAGACAGGTCTGGATATGCAGCTGGTGCAGGGTCGAGAAAAAACTGCGCCGATTGGGCAGGCCGGTCAGGCTGTCCATGTTGGCGAGCCGGAAATTCTCATTGCTGAGGGCCTGTGTCTGGTGTTGTGCCTGTACTGTACGGGTGAAGTCCTTGTAGTACACGGACAGCAGGATCAGCATGACGGCCGATACCAGCACGGTATTGACGGTCATGGAAATGAAGGAGGGATGGCCGGAGATGCCGAAGAATATGGCAAATGCGGTATTGACGATCAAGGCCACGATCAGCGCGGCCGAGCGCAGGTGCATCAGGCAGAAGATGCAGCCGATCACGGTGATCGCCATGTAGAATGCCACATGCCCCTGCATGTAGGGATCGCCGTAGGGAAACAGCGTCAGGCTCCACAGCACGAAGGCCGCTGCCAGCAGGACGGCCAGCCAGTTGGTCTGGACCAGCATCCGCCGGGCCTGCTGCGGCGTGGGCGATAGATTGCGTGAGCGCCACCAGAGCAGCAGGCGCATGATGCAGATCATGGTCAGCGCCAATGGCGCGTAGACGCCCAGCTCTATCGGCAGGCTATGGATATGGCCTGCCGTGATGGCCCAGGTGTTGACCAGCAACAGGCAGTACAGGATGGGAATATGCCTGGACAGGGCGCGGCACTGCGCCACCAGCAGATGCGGGTCGGATGGTACCGAGAGCAGGGCGGCGATTTTGTTCTGAAGCTTGTGCAGCATGAATGTTAGATTGCTTCATACGCATGTGCCCCCCAAGGCGATATTGCCTTACACGCGCATTTATTACATTTGGTAAGTGATGTGCAAGATAGCATAGTCGCGGGATACAGCCAATAGACCTAAGTTGTATAGAAACTATCGATGCAGTACGAATTCTTACCTGTTCTGGCACGCCTGCGTGCCGCCCTGTCCTGGCGCCGGCCCGGTGTCCGGGCCTTCGTCTACCAGGTGCTGCTGGTGGCACTGGTCGGCTGCGGCGTCTGGTACCTGGTGTCAAATACGTTGGCCAATTTGACGGCGCGCAATATTGCCACCGGTTTTGGTTTCCTGCAGGGCGAGGCGGGCTTTGCCATCGGCGAGTCGTCGATCGCCTATGCGCCTGCCGATACCTATGCCCGTGCCATTCTGGTCGGGATCGTCAATACGCTCAAGGTGGCGCTGGCCGGCATCGTGCTGGCGACGCTGCTGGGCACGCTGATCGGTATCGCACGGCTGTCGCGCAACTGGCTGGTGGCCCGGCTGGCGGCTGTCTATGTCGAGGTGATGCGCAACATCCCGTTGCTGCTCCAGCTGTTTTTCTGGTACGCCCTGATTACGGAAAGCCTGCCGGGGCCGCGCCAGGCGCTCAATCCGTTGCCCGGTGTGTTCCTGTCCAATCGAGGCCTGCAGTTCCCGGCTCTGGTGGGCGACAGCCTGCCGTGGCTGGCCGTCGGGCTGGCCGCGGCAATCGTGGCCGGCGTGCTGCTTGGTCGCTGGTCGCGACGCAGGCAGGCGGCAACGGGGCAGGTATGGCCGATGGCACGGACGTGGCTGCTGCTGGTGATATTTGGGCCGCTGGCAGGCTGGCTGTTGTCCGGTGCGGCGCTGGCACTGGATATGCCGACACTGCGCGGTTTCAATTTCACGGGAGGCATGCAACTCACGCCTGAACTGGCGGCGCTGTTGGCAGGGCTGGTGATCTATACCTCCGCCTTCGTGGCCGAGGTGGTGCGTTCGGGCATACAGGCCGTGGCAGATGGACAATGGGAGGCGGCCAATGCGCTTGGTCTCAAGCGGCACCTGGCGCTGCGGTTGGTCATCCTGCCGCAGGCCTTGCGCGTGATCGTGCCGCCCATGACCAGCCAGTACCTGAACCTGACCAAGAACAGTTCATTGGCCGTGGCGATCGGCTATCCGGATATCGTGTCCGTGCTCAATACCGTAATCAACCAGAGCGGGCAGGCCATCGAGGGCGTGCTGATCATCATGGCGGCCTACCTGACGGTAAGCCTGACCATTTCGGTCTGCATGAACTGGTACAACCGGCGCCTTGCCCTGGCGGAGCGCTGAGATGATGCAGCAGGCCTGGACCTGGGGCCGGCGACACCTGTTCGCCACGCCCTTCAATATGCTGCTGACGGCACTGGCACTCTGGCTGGTGATGATGACCGTGCCGTTCATGCTGGACTGGGTGCTGTTCTCGGCCCGCTTCAGTGCAGACTCCGCAGCAGAATGCCGCGATGCTGCGGGAGCCTGCTGGGCATTCATCGCTGAAAAACATCGTCTCATCCTGTTTGGCACATACCCCTACGATGAACAGTGGCGACCGCTGCTGGCCAGTCTGGTCTTGATCGGCGTGGTGGTGTGCAGTTGCCTGCGCCGTTTCTGGGGGCCGCGTCTGTTACTGGTATGGGGGCCGGGGCTGCTGGCTTCGGCCGTGCTGATGTGGGGCGGTGTGGCAGGCCTGCCGTATGTGGATAACAGTCGCTGGGGCGGCCTGCCCGTGACCCTGATGCTGTCGATCTTCGGCATCGTGTTTGCCTTCCCGCTGGGCGTGCTGCTGGCATTGGGGCGACGCTCGCAGATGCCGGCGGTGCGTGCCCTGAGTGTGGTGTATATCGAGCTGATCCGTGGTGTGCCGCTGATCAGCCTGCTGTTCATGGCCTCGGTCATGCTGCCGCTGTTCCTGCCCGCCGGCGTGACGATCGACAAGCTGCTGCGCGCCCAGATTGCCATCATCCTGTTTGCCGCTGCCTATATTGCCGAAGTGGTGCGCGGCGGCTTGCAGGCCGTGCCGCGCGGCCAGTACGAAGGGGCCGATGCGCTGGGGCTGGGCTACTGGCGGCAGATGCGGCTGGTGATCCTGCCGCAGGCGCTCAAGACAGTGATCCCGCCGCTGGTCGGCATTTTCATTTCGCTGTTCAAGGATACGTCGCTGGTGGTCGTGATCGGGATCTTCGACCTCACGCTGGCGGCCAAGGCGGCACTGGCCGATGCCGCCTGGCGCGGTTTCGGCGTCGAGGCGTATGTGTTCATCGCCGCCATCTATTTCGTATTCTGCTACGCCATGTCGCGCTACAGCCGGCACCTGGAGCGGGAGCTGGATACCGGACGGAGGATAGACCCATGAGCGACCCCATCATCCGGATGCAGGGTGTCAACAAGTGGTACGGAAAATTCCATGTGCTGCAGGATATCGATCTCGAAGTGGCGCGTGGCGAGCGCATCGTGATCTGCGGCCCCTCGGGCTCGGGCAAGTCGACCCTGATCCGCTGCCTGAACCGCCTGGAAGAGATCCAGCAGGGCTGTATCGTGATTGATGGCACTGAACTGGATGGCGACTTGCGCCATGTCGAGCAGGTACGGCGCGATGTCGGCATGGTGTTCCAGCATTTCAACCTGTTCCCGCACCTGACGGTGCTGGAGAATCTCACCCTGGGGCCCATCTGGGTGCTGCATCGGCCCAAGGCCGAGGCCGAGGCGGTCGCACGGCGCTACCTGGAACGGGTGCGGATATCCGAGCAGGCCGACAAGTATCCCGGCCAGTTGTCGGGCGGACAGCAGCAGCGGGTCGCGATTGCTCGGGCATTGTGCATGGCACCGAAGATCATGCTGTTCGACGAGCCGACCTCCGCGCTCGATCCCGAGATGGTCAAGGAGGTGCTCGACGTGATGGTGGAGCTGGCGGGCGAGGAGGGCATGACCATGCTCAGCGTGACGCATGAGATGGGTTTCGCGCGGCGCGTGGCGGACCGGGTGATTTTCATGGATGGCGGGCGGATCGTCGAACAGAACACGCCGGACGCGTTTTTCGACAATCCGCAGCATGAGCGGACGAAACTGTTCCTGAGCCAGATACTGCATTAGGTACACAGGTAGTAAACTCCCGGTTGGGACAGTTCCGTCCGTTTTCATCCTGACAGCAGACCACCATGGCCAACAACTTCGAATCCGAAATCACCTGTTTCCTGAAAGACCTCAAGAAGGCCCATCCCGATATGGAAAAGAAGCAGATCGACGGCCGCGCCCGCCTGTGGGATCGCGAGATCGATTTCGAACTGCAGGAAGGCTACCAGAACGCCCGCGTGCCGCAGAAGGCCTACGTCTACCAGACCAACTGATCTGCGCATGCAGCCTGCGGCCGTTCCGGATACTCAGCTTGATGCGCTGGCCCGGCCTGCGGTCGATAGTACGCCTGACGTCGTCGATCATGTTGCGCTGGCGCGGCTCTATGGCGAGCCGCTGTTCCAGTTGCCGCAGGATCTGTACATTCCGCCCGATGCTCTGGAAGTTTTTCTCGAAACTTTCCAGGGGCCGCTTGATCTGCTGCTGTACCTGATCCGCAAGCAGAATTTCAATGTGCTGGATATCCCGATGGCCGAGGTCACGCGGCAATATCTGACCTATGTCGAGCAGATCCGGGAACACAATCTCGAACTGGCTGCCGAGTATCTGCTCATGGCGGCGCTGCTGATCGAGATCAAGGCCCGCATGCTGTTGCCGGTGCGCAAGAGCGATTCCGGCGAAGAGGTCGAGGACCCGCGTGCCGAACTGGTTCGCCGCCTGCTCGAGTACGAACAGATGAAGCTGGCCGCACAGGGTCTGGATGCGCTGCCCCGCGTGGGGCGTGACTTCCAGGTGGCGCAGGCGATGCGCAACCTGGTGTTCGAGCAGATTCCGCCCGATGTCAGTGTCGATGACCTCAAGCAGGCCTGGCTCGATATCCTGCGCCGGGCGCAACTCAACGCAAGTCACCAGATTACGCGCGAGCAGTTGTCGGTGCGCGAACACATGTCGCTGATCCTGCGCAAGCTGGGTAATGTCCGCTTCATGGAATTTGCCGAACTGTTTGCCGACCGGATCGACAGCGGAGATGGCCCTGCAGTGGTCGTGGTCCATTTCCTGGCGATGCTCGAACTGGCGCGCGAGTCGCTGCTGGAAATCACCCAGGTCGAACCCTATGCGCCCATCTACGTGCGCCTGAGTTATACGACGCTCCAACAGGCTTGATACAACGCAACCTGGGAACGGGTGCGCCCCTGTAGAATCCGTTCCATGCTGCACTGGTGCCGGTTACGGCTTCGCTCCATCGCTTTGCTCATGTTCTGTACCCTGGTTGTCCAGGGGCCGGTGTTGAGCGCATTGACAGCCTGGGGTACGTCCCAGGGGCGTCAGGTCGAAGTCATCATCTGCAACCCCGGTGGCATGCTGACCATGATGATCGACCTGTCAGGCGATAACGACACGCCGCTCGATCAGGTCGCCAAGCGCATGCCGCAATGCGTGTTCTGCAAGATAGGCATTCCCTTGCCGACGTTGTTTGCCGCGCTGCTGTTCCTGTTGCTGCCGGTTGATGCCGGTCGCGCCGATTTTCCTCCCCCTGATGCTGCCGTTGCCCTGCCTGACGATCCGTCATGGCTGCGTGTGCCGGTACGTGCGCCTCCCGTCTTTTCCTGATCCTGCCCCTGCCTGATTGATGGCCCGGCAGGCGACCGCATGCCGGTTGCCTAGCTGATCGACGCCTGTCGTTTCCGGTCCTGAACATGGCTGCGGGCAGATTGCCGTCCCGGCGGCATTCCCTGTGGATGTTTCGCACGCTTTCTGTCCCTGTCTGGCGCTGCTTTGGCTGTGCCGGAGGGGTGTGCCTGCGTGCTGCCATCCCTGCCAATGAATCATCAGGAATTGCATCATGAATACGTATCCCCAGACCCTGACCTGGACGGTCAGGAATCTCAATTGCTCGGGCTGCGCCAGCCGCCTGCTGCGCCTGCTCAACGCCCAGGATGGGGTGATCGAGGCTCGGGTCGAAGTCGACACGAAAAAGGTGGAACTGGATTTTGATCCGCGTCGCAGCAATCCGGAAACGCTCCGGCATGCCATCGAGGCGGGAGGGTTCGCAGTATGAAAGCGTCGACCAAAAAAGTGGGTACCACATCCGTCCGTTGCCTGAGTCTTGGGCTGGCGCTGGCTGCGGCGTTTCCGGTGATGGCCCAGTCGGCAGATCAAGAGACGGCTGAGCCGGTTCGCAGGCTGCCTCGCATCGATGTGAGCGCCGAGGCACCGCGTCCCTCCTATGCGCGGGAAGCCACCATTGCCGGCAAGGAGCCTCTCGCTCCGCGTGAAATCGCCAACTCAGTCTCGGTCATTTCCAGCCAACGGATCGAAGACCAGGGGTTGCAGACCGTGGCCGATGCCCTGAACCAGGTGACAGGTGTGACCGTCATCTCCAATGACACGACGCAGAGCCAGTATCTGTCGCGTGGCTATTCGCTTGGCGTGGCCTACGATGGCATTCCGGCCAGGGGCAGTCTGAATGGATTGCAGCAGTTTGATCTGTCGATGTATGAGCAGGTCGAGGTATTGCGGGGCCCTTCCGGCCTGTTCATGGGATCGAACGAACTGGGTGGCGTGGTCAATCTGGTGCGCAAGCGTGCCCTGCGTAACTTTGCCATGTCGGGTTCCGTCAGTGCGGGTTCCTGGGACAACTATCGGACAGATATAGACATCACGGGGCCGCTAAACGAGGCCGGTACGCTACGTGCCAGAGCCGTATTGTCAGCGACAGATCGACATTATTTTTACGATACAACTGCCACGCGCAAGTGGCTGGCTTATGGCACCCTGGACTGGGATATCACGCCTTCTACGACGGCTTCATTGGCGGTGGCGGTGCAGGACGACGATACGACGGCATCGTACAGCGGTTTGCCTGCCTGGAAAACTGGAGAGCTGCTGGACGTGTCTCGCCGTAGCAATCCTTTGCCTGATTGGAATCACCAGACCTGGCGTACGAACGATGTGGTAGCAGAACTGGAACATCGGCTGGACAATGGCTGGTCTTTTAAAGGCAAATTGAACCGGCGTGAACAACACCAGTTTTTCAAGGAGGCATTTTTCTGGACTGGTGTCGATCCGGTAGCCCAAAGCCTCGACTATCGCCGCCGTGTAGGTGATTTTGACTATACCCGGGATGCTGTGGATATATATGCTTCCGGACCGGTACCTCTATTTGGCAGAACCCATCAGGCGCTGGTGGGGTTCAACTATGAACGCTATCGTAACGAGTATGAGCGCTGGGGGTGGCAGCGACCCTATGACATGGAGGAAGGCGTGCCATTCGGACGTCCCGACCTGGTGTCAGAACTGAATGTGGACCAGTATGACCAGGGGGGCATCGAGGAGACCACCCAGCGAGGCCTGTACGGACAAATGCGATTAAGTCTGACCGATCCTTTGACCGTCGTGCTGGGGGGGCGGCTGAGCTGGTACAACAATAAATCACGTAATGTCGCGCCATCCCAGCGGACAGAGTGGAGCCAGGGAGCAAGGGAAAGCAGTCAGTTCACACCGTATGCAGCGGTGCTGTTTGACTTGACGAATGAATTGACCCTGTACGGCAGTTATTCCAATATTTTTGTGCCCCAGGCGCAACTCAGGGCTGATGGCAGTGTCCTCGACCCCCGCGAAGGGCGACAGATCGAGCTGGGGCTCAAAGGGGAGTTTCTTGATGGTCAGCTACAGGCATCGACTGCAGTCTACGATTTGCGTGATGTGAACCGCTCGCAATCGGATGGCAATGGTTATGCACTGAATGCAGGAGAAGTCTCCAGCAAAGGCTGGGAGTTTGAAATCGTGGGTCGGCCTGCACCGGGCTATGAAGTGCAACTGGGCTATGCCTATTCCCGTGTCAAATACCTCAAGGATAAAAACAACGAAGGATTGCCGTTCCAGACCTGGGAGCCCAAGCATTCGGCCAGGCTATGGGGGCTGCGGTCGTTCAGCGAGGGTGCGCTTGACGGCCTGACCCTGGGGGTAGGGGTGAACATCGCCAGTAGCAGCTCTGCCGGCTCAAGCGATGCATCGGCCATGCGTCGCCAGGGTGGCTACGCCATCACCAATGCCATGGCCAGCTATCGGCTCAATCGCCAGGTTACGGTGCAGTTCAATGCCAACAACCTGTTCGACAGAACGTACTACACGCGCCTGGGGGGCACGAACTCCTACAACACCTATGGAGCCCCGCGTAACTTCATGCTGACGCTGCGCGCGCAGTATTGATGAGAGCAAGGCATGAGGGCTGAACGCATGATGCCGTTGCCTCAGGCCGATCAGGTGCCGCGCCCGTCCTGGCGGGCGGCCTGGCACCTGATCGGTGCCTACTGGGTGTCCGACGACCGTTGGAAGGGGCGCAGCCTGCTGGCACTGGTGATTCTGCTGGATATGTTGCTGGTGTATCGGGCCGTCCTGATTACCTACTGGCAGAAGGACTTCTATGACACGCTGGAGGCACATCAGATTGCCACGTTCTGGCACCTGCTGGGCGAACTGGCTGTACTGGCGCTGGTCGGCATGGTGATGGATGCCGCGCGTGCCTATACGGCCCTGGGGCTGGAAATGCGCTGGCGCAACTGGTTGACCGGTGCGTTCCTGACGCGCTGGCTGAGGCAGGATGCATTCTGGCGGATCAGCCATGCCGGCACGGTCGAAAATCCTGACCAGCGCATTGCCGAAGATCTCAAATGGCTGGCCAGCAATGTGCTGGAGTTGTCCCTGGGATTGCTCAAGCACAGTGCCAACCTGGTGTCCTTCTCTGTCATCGTCTGGGGGCTGTCCGGCGTGCTGACGCTGTCACTGGCCGGCCGGCAGTTCGAGGTGGCCGGCTATATGCTGTGGGTCGCCATCCTGTATGCGGTGCTGGGCTCTCTGGTCATGGAAAGGCTGGGGCGGCGCATGGTGGCGGTCGATTATCGGCAGCAGCAGGCAGAGGCGGATTTCCGTTTCCTGCTGATCCGGGTGCGCGAGCATGCCGAGCAAATCGCCTTGCTGGGCGGTGGTCATGCCGAGCAATCTGCGCTGTTGCGGCGTTTTGATGCGGTACGTGCCAATTGGCGACACGTCATGACCTATACCAAGCGCATCACGCTGATTGATCGGGGCTATACGGAGGCCGGGGCCATGGTGCCTTACCTGCTCTGCGGGCCGCGGTTCTTTGCCGGTCTGATGACCCTGGGTGACCTGATTCAGGTGACCCAGGCGTTTACGCGGGTGCGCACTGCGCTGTCGTGGTTCATCTACCAATACAAGGAACTGGCGTTGCTGCGCTCGGTCTGCTGGCGGCTGGGCGAGCTGGAGCAGGCGCTTGGGTGTGATTCCGCAGACACGTCCGTGACTCGTCTGCGCAGGCGGCAGGGGCGTCGTGTCGGTCTGCATGTGCGTGCATTGAGTGTCTACACGCCGGAGGGTGAACGGCTCTCGGGGCCGCTGTCCTGGTCTGTCCTGCCAGGGCAGCGCTGGTTGATCACCGGCCCTGCCGGGGCAGGCAAAAGCACCTTGTTGCGCATGCTGGCCGGGCTGTGGCCGCACGGTGTCGGCGTCATTGCCGTGCCGGATCGCAGTCGCATGCTGTTTCTGCCCCAGCAGAGCTATCTCCCTGACGGGACACTGCGGCAATGTCTTTGCTACCCCGCCACCGAACAGGCGTTTTCTGCGAAGGCCTGTCGCCAGGCGTTGCAGGATGTGGGACTGGGACAGATCGGGGGAATGCTGGACAGCGCCCATGACTGGAGCCGACGTCTGTCGCCCGGCGAGCGCCAGAAGCTGGCCTTTGCCCGTGTCCTGCTGCATCGGCCTGCCTATCTTTTCCTGGATGAGGCGACCTCGGCACTGGATGAGGCCAGCGAGACTTCCCTTTACAATCTGCTGATCCAGCGCTGCCCGGATATGGCCATCGTCAGTGTGGCACATCGTCCGGCGTTGCGACAGTTCCATACGGATTGCCTGGCGCTGCAGGCGTGATGTTTCCAAGGAGAAGGGTCTTGCAAGTCGTAAATACGGTAGAGGCATTGCGCGAAGCACTGCAGGCGCATGACAAAGGGCCGGTGTTCGTGCCGACCATGGGCAGCCTGCACGACGGCCACCTGGCACTGGCGCAGCAGGCTCGTGCGCTGCAGGCAGGCCCTGTCGTGACCAGCATTTTCGTCAACCGTCTCCAGTTCGGGCCGAACGAGGATTTCGACCGCTATCCACGCACGCTCGATGATGATGCCGACAGGCTGCGCCAGGCTGGCACGGTCGATATCCTCTTTGCGCCGGACGAGCAGGTCCTGTATCCCGAACCCCAGACCTACCGTGTTCGCGTCCCGGCGCACCTGGGCGACATTCTCGAAGGTGAATTCCGGCCCGGCTTTTTCGAAGGAGTCTGCACGGTGGTGCTCAAGCTGTTTGCCTGCGTGCAGCCGCAGGCTGCGGTCTTCGGCAAGAAGGACTATCAGCAGTTGATGGTGGTGCGCAACATGTGCCGCCAGTTCCTGCTGCCGATACAGATCCTGGCCCAGGATACCGTGCGCGAAACCAGCGGCCTGGCCCTGTCATCGCGCAATCGCTACCTGACGCCGGCACAGTTGAAGGAAGCAACGCGGCTGTATGCCGGCCTGCATGGCCTGCAGCAGCAGATGATGGCCGGAGCGACGGATATTCTGGCGCTGGAGAATGCGATGTACGCGGATCTCGAACGCCATGGCTGGCATGTGGACTATGTCGCCATTCGGCGTCGCGCAGATCTTCAGGCTCCCCTGGCCGATGACCTGGCGGAGTCGGATCGGCTGGTGGCTCTGGTGGCGGCCCGCCTGGGCGGGACGCGCCTGATCGACAATCTGGAGCTGTAGACCGTATCAGTTGTTGCAAGTGGGGGCGTTGGCACCCGCTTCGTCGATCGGGTCCAGGTCGGGCTGGCGTGCCAGGTTGTAGTGCAGGCTGGGCTGGTGGCCGCCATAGGCATACAGCCGCAGGGTCTGTGGCGTGATGGCACTGAAATCCGCCTGCACATTGCCGTCGGCATTGAACAGCAGGACATGGGCCGGTGTGCTGAGCACCGCCTGCCAGCAGCCCTGGTCGACGGTGCCTGTGCCACTGTGACCCTGGCTGTCCTGCGTGACCGAGCGCGTACGCCAGCGGCCGTTGGGCGACAGGGTGAGCGTAATGCGCTGTGCCGCACACTGGGCCGGGCCGCCGACGCAAGGCAGCGTGCCGGCGAAGGTGATGGGCTCCGGATAGAGCTGCGCCGTGGCCGGAGTGGACGGGACGACAGGGCCTTCACCCGTTGTTTCGGCACTGTCCTGCCGGTCGTTGCGATCTGCGCCGCGCAGCGGGATCTGTATCTGCGAAGCCGCCTGAGCCCGGGGCCGGTTGTGCAATTCCTGTTGCTGGTAGCTGGCGTCGGTGGCCGAGCTGGCACGCGGCGGGTCATAGTAGCCGGGGGTGCGCTGTTGCGCACAGCCAGCCGTGACCAGGCCGGCCGCCAGCACAAGGCCGATCACGCCCGGACGGCGCAGGAAAAGGGAGGGCGAGGGGCGTGGGCTGTGTGTCATCATGGTCGCAGTAGGCTGGGCGAGGATTGGGGTCGATGGTAGTGTAGCTGTTCGTTGCGTTAACGGGAATGGGAGCCATGTCCGAGCTGCTTGCAAACTGGAAGCAAACCTTGCTGGCCATCGTCCTGCTGCAGGCATGGGTGGCCGTGCTGTGCCATATCGCGCCTCGACTGGTGGCGCAGATCGATGCCGTGCAGGTCGCGCGCAGCCGACCTGCGCCGGCCTTGCAGTGGGTAGCGCATGCGCTGGTACTGGTCCTGACCGTGGTGTTCCTGTGGTTGCCTGTGTCGCCGCATGCCTGGGTGTCCATGGCGGTGGTGGCCTGTGGGGCGAGCCTGCTGACCTTGGCCTGGATCGATGCCAGGACCTGTCTGCTGCCCGATGGCTTGACCTTGCCTTTGCTGTGGGCCGGGTTGCTGGTCAATCTGGACGGCGCGCTGGCTCCGTTGCGAGACGCCGTGCTCGGTGCCGTGGGCGGCTACCTGGTGCTGTGGTGCGCGGCTGCGGCATACAGGCGGCTGACCGGGCGCGAAGGCATGGGCTATGGGGATTTCAAGCTGCTGGCTGCGTTGGGCGCGTGGCTGGGCTGGGAGTGGCTGCCTGCCCTGATGCTGGTGTCGTCGGCCTGTGGGGTGCTGGCTGCGCTGCTGGGACGTGTCATGGGATGGTGCCGGGCCGGGCAGGCCCTGCCGTTCGGGCCGTGGCTGGCACTTGCCGGTATCATGGCGCTGGCATGGCAAGGTTGATGAGGGGGGAGTGGGGCAGCATGTTGAAAATCGGACTGACGGGCGGGATCGGCTCCGGCAAGAGTCGCGTGGCCGAGCTTCTGGCCGGCTGGGGCGCAGAAGTGATCGATGCCGATGCAATCGCTCATGCGCTGACTGCGCCGGGTGGTGCTGCCATGGAGGCTGTCGTGGCGGCCTTCGGCGAGCAGGCGCGTACGCCCGAGGGCGCGCTGGATCGCGCATATATGCGTGATCTGGTGTTTCGCCAGCCAGGGGCCCGCCATCGACTGGAGGCCATCCTGCATCCTTTGATCCAGCAACAGTCGGCAGACCGGGCTGCCGCAGCCGCAGCGCGGCCGGGTGATGCGCGGCCGCCATACATCGTCTTCGTGGTGCCGCTGCTGGTAGAGTCCGGGCATTGGCGAGATCGCGTGGATCGGGTCTGCGTAGTCGATTGCGACCCAGAGACGCAGGTTGCCAGGGTGGCCGTGCGCAGTGGCCTGTCGCGCGAAACCGTGGAGCGCGTCATGGCGGCGCAGATCGACAGGGGTTCTCGGCTGGCGGCGGCGGATGATATCATCGACAACGACGGCAGCGTGTCGCCCGATTGCCTGTCACGGCAGGCGCGTGCGCTTCATGATGCCTGGCGTGCCGGTACCCGCTCCACCCCTCAAAAATAGAGAGTTCCAGCGCTTGTGATCCTGTACGAATATCCATGCAATGAACGTGTCCGGATACTGCTGAGGCTGGAGAGTCTCTTCGACCGGCTGTTCTTCTTCGCCCAGGGCGAGGATGCGCGCCATCATCAGGTGGCGATGGGCTCGATGTTCGATATTCTCGAATGCCTGGATCGTACCGACATCAAGGGCAGCGTCATGCAGGATCTCGACCGGCAGCGCCAGGCGCTGCTGGTATTGCGCGGCCATGCCTCGGTCGACCAGGCCGGGCTGGAAAAAACCCTGGCCGACATCGAGCAGGCCATTGCGGCGCTGGCCAGTCAGGGCAAGATCGGTCAGGCCCTGCGCGACAATGACTGGCTGACCAGCCTGCGCGGACGCCTGAGCGTGCCGGGTGGTGCCACCCAGTTCGAGATGCCGTCCTACTATGCCTGGCAGCAAAAGCCCATCGAGCAACGCCGTGCCAGCCTGCGCGACTGGGTGGCCGTGATCCTGCCTGTGTTCCAGAGCCTGTCGCTGTGCCTGCGTCTGCTGCGGCAGTCCGGCAGCATGACCGATGCGGAGGCACCGCAGGGAGCCTATCAGCATATGCTGGGTGGCAAGGTGCAGCAGTTGGTGCGGGTCCAGGTCGATGAGGTTCATGGTGTGTTCCCCGAGATCAGCGCCAACAAATACATGATCTGGATACGTTTCTCGTGCCAGGATGGCGAAATGAAGCCTCAGCAGGTGACGCGCACGATCCCGTTCCGGATTGCACTGTGCTCTTTCTGAACCGGTGCCTTCTTAATCTTGCAGGAAGCCTTTTACATGCATGCCGAATACAAAGTCCCTGGTGGCAAGCTGCTGGTCATTGATCTGGAGACCGATGGGCGTCAGATCATCGATGCCCGTCTGAGCGGTGATTTTTTCCTGGAACCACCGGAGGCACTGTCCGATATCGATGCCGCGCTGGAAGGCCTGCCGGTCGAGGCCAGTGAGGCCGAAATCGCCGCCGCCGTCACGGCAGCCTTGCCGGCAGGTACCGAGATGTTCGGTATCTCGTCCGAGGCCGTTGCCGTGGTCGTGCGGAGGGCACTGGCATGAGCCGCAGCTGGGATAGCCTGCCTTGGCAATTGATCCACGAGGCACCGCAGGAAGCTGCCTTGCACATGGCGCTCGATGACGTGATCACGCAGGAGGTCAGTGATGGCATACGGCCTCCGACACTGCGTATCTGGGAGTGGTCCGAGCCGGCAGTCGTGATCGGCCGCTTCCAGTCGCTCAGGAATGAAATCGATCCCGAGGGTGCTGCCCGTCATGGTATCAATGTGGTGCGCCGCATCAGCGGGGGCGGGGCGATGTTCATCGAGCCGGGCAATGGCATTACCTATTCGCTGAGCGTTCCCAGCGAGTTCGTGGCCGGCATGAGCTTCCAGGAAAGCTACGAGTTTCTCGATTCATGGGTGATCCAGGCCTTGCGCAAGCTCGGTATCGATGCCTGGTATCAGCCGCTCAACGACATCACCAGTTCGGGGGGCAAGATCGGCGGTGCCGCCCAGGCCCGGCGCGGCAAGGCGGTGCTGCACCATGTGACGATGGCCTACGATATCGACGCCGACAAGATGCTCGAGGTCCTGAGGATAGGCAAGGAAAAACTGTCCGACAAGGGCACGACCAGCGCCAAGAAGCGTGTCGATCCCTTGCGCAGCCAGACAGGCCTGAGTCGTGATGCCGTGGTGCAGGCCATGCTGGATTCATTCCGTGAGCAAGCACCGCTGCTGGCACCGGGTGTGCTGGGCGAGGACACGCTGGCCAAGGCCCGCAAGGCCATGGAAACCCGCTTTCTCACGCCGGAGTGGATCGCGCTGGTGCCCTAGATCTGGCCTGAAATTCTCTGCAGCCAGATAAAACGGGCCGCATTGTACGGCCCGTTTGCATTTACCACCAGCCGCGTATGCCAGCCACGCCGTGTGCGCCGTGCTGGCGGGCGGTCTGCAGCAGATCCGGTGTGACGCCACCCAGTGCATAGGCCGGCAGGCCGGCAGAACGGGTGGTCTTGAGGAAGGCGTCCCATCCCATCGGCGCACGCCCGGGATGACTGTCTGTCGGCAGTACCGGACCCAGTACGATGAAATCGGCCTGCAGTGCTCGCGCCTGGGCGAATTCGCGGGAACCGTGCGTCGATACCCCGACCAGGCTGCTGTCCCTGTCGAAGGTGGGGCGGGCCGGGAGGGCTGCTGCATCGGCGGCACGCAGGTGCACGCCGTCGGCTTCATGCCACCAGGCTTCCGGATGGGCACTGTTGACCAGCACACGGGCACCGGCCGCGTGGCAGCGGGCCATGATCGCTTGCAGCGCGTCATGCAGGGAACTGGCATCCGTGCCGTCGGGCCAGCCGGGTTCGCGCAATTGCACCAGTTTCAGTCCGCGAGCCAGCGCCAGATCCAGTCTGTCCAGGAAATCGGGCAATGCCTGCGGGCTGCCGATATCCGTGATGGCGTATTCGGTCGGCAGTTGCAGCCAGCGCAGCGGCGGGTAGGCGGCCGGCAGCAATGGGCCGACACTGTCGGCCTCGGCAGGCAGGGCCCACGACAGTTTCTGCTGCTCGCGACCGTAGGGCGTCCCTTCCCAACCGGTGACCAGCGCAAATGCCAACTTGACGAAGGCATGGTCATATTCATGGGTATAGGTGACCCAGGGCGTCACCGTGGTGACCTGGATGCCGAGTTCTTCATCCAGTTCGCGCACCAGCGCCTGCAGGGGCGTTTCACCCGGTTCGATCTTGCCGCCGGGCAGCTCCCACCAGCCGGACCAGCTCTTGTCGGCAGGACGTTCGGCCAGCAGCACCCGGCCCTGTGCGTCGAGGATCATGCCGACCGCGACGTCGATCGTTTTCTTGTGAGGAGAAGGAGTCATGCCTGTATCTATGGAGCAAGGTAAGTTGGGCGCATTCTGCGTTCAGGCATCCTGGTGCTGCGCAGCCCAGTCGCGTGCGAATTGCCAGGCCACGCGGCCGGAGCGCGACCCCCGATGAAGCGCCCATTGCAACGCCTCTTCGCGGGCGGCTGCGATGGTTTCCGGCGAGCAGCCCAAGTGTGCCAGCCAATGATGCACGATATCGAGGTAGTCGTCCTGACGGAACGGATAGAACGACAGCCACAGGCCGAAGCGCTCGGACAGCGAGACTTTTTCCTCGACGGTTTCCCCTGGATGGATTTCGCCGTCCTGGCCGGGCTGTGCCTGCAGGTTTTCACGCATGTGTTCCGGCATCAGATGACGCCGGTTGGAGGTGGCATAGATCAGCAGGTTGTCGCCTGCCGAGGCAATCGAGCCGTCGAGCACCGACTTGAGGGCCTTGTAGCCGGCTTCGCCTTCCTCGAAGGACAGGTCGTCGCAGAACACGATGAAGCGTTCGGGGCGGCTGGCAACCAGTTCGACGATGTCGGGCAGGTCGCCCAGGTCCGACTTGTCCACTTCGATCAGGCGCAGGCCCTGCCCATGGTAGGCCGCCAGCATGGCCTTGACCAGAGAACTCTTGCCGGTGCCGCGTGCGCCGGTCATCAGGACATTGTTGGCCGGACGGCCCGCCAGGAAATAGCGGGTGTTGCGGTCGATGATGTCTTTCTGGCGCTCGATGTGTCGGAGGTCATCCGGCTGGATACGGGCCACGTGGCGGACGGCATCCAGCCAGCCTCGGGCACCCCGGCGACGCCAGCGCCAGGCGCTGGCATTCCAGTCGATGGGCGGTGGCGCGGGCGGCAGCCAGGCTTCCAGCTGGGTCAGTACGCGGCTGGCCTGGGCCAGCAGTGCGGTCAGGTCGGCACCAGAAGCGGTGGAGGTCGTGGCTGCGGGATCTGTCGGGGTCATCCTGTCTATGCGGGTATGCGTTTTGACGGAGTTCTCAGGAACGGTAGTCAGCGTTGATGCTGACATACTCGTGCGAGAAATCGCAGGTATAGACCGTATCCGAGACGTCGCCGCGACCCAGTGCGATGCGCACGGTGATTTCGGGCTGCTGCATTACGCGCTGGCCGTCTTCTTCACGGTAGTCGGGGTTGCGGCCGCCGTCGCGGGCCACCAGTACATCGTCGAGCCACAGGCGCAGCTTGGTGGTGTCCAGGTCATCGATGCCGGCGTAGCCGATGGCGCACAGGATACGGCCCAGGTTGGGGTCGGATGCGTAGAAGGCGGTCTTGACCAGCGGGGAGTGCGCCACGCTGTAGGCAACCTGGAGGGCTTCATCCGTGGTGGCGGCCTCTTCGACATGTACGGTGATGAACTTGGTGGCACCCTCGGCATCGCGCACGATCTTCTGCGCCAGTTCGCGCGAGGCCTGTGCCAGTGCATCGCGCAGTTCGGTGTAGTGAGCGTCATCGGCGCTGTCGATGTGCAGGCCGGACTGGCCGGAAGCGATCACGATGAAGGAGTCGTTGGTCGAGGTGTCGCCATCGACGGTGATGCGGTTGAACGACTGGTCGGCCAGCTCGCGCACCAGACGGTCCAGCAGCGGCTGGGCGATGCCGGCGTCGGTGCCCAGAAAGCCCAGCATGGTGGCCATGTTGGGACGGATCATGCCGGCCCCCTTGCTGATGCCGGTAATGGTGATCTCGTGACCGCCGATGCGCACGCGCACCGAATGCACCTTGGGCAGGGTATCGGTGGTCATGATGCCATGCGCGGCACTGAACCAGTTGTCTGTGCCCAGGCCGGCAATGGCAGCGGGCAGGGCGGCCGTGATGCGGTCAACGGGCAATTGTTCGAGAATCACGCCGGTCGAGAACGGCAGGACCTGTTCCGGGGTGACATCCAGCTCGCGGGCCAGGGCTACGCAGGTGGCCTGTGCTGCCGCCAGTCCTTGCTCTCCGGTGCCGGCATTGGCATTGCCGGTGTTGATCACCAGCGCACGGATGCCCTGACCAGCCAGCAGGTGCCGTTCACAGAGCTGCACGGGGGCGGCACGGAAACGGTTCTGGGTGAAGACGCCGGCGACCGAACTGCCGGGGGCCAGTCGAAATACCGTCAGGTCGCGTCGGTTGGCTTTGCGTACACCGGCCTCGGTGACACCGATTTCGATGCCTGGGACGGGATGGATATCCGTTTCTGCGGGGATGTGAAGATTGACGGCCATGTCGATACTCGTGTTGAAGTCAGGCGCGCATGCGGGCGAACCTCCAATTATCGTCAATTTTCGGGGCTTGTGGAGAGGAAAAGGGCGCGGCAGTCTGCCGCGCCCTCGATAACGCAAGTTCAACGCTTCAGATTTTGCAGCGCCTGCACCAGCGTGTCGATTTCCTCGCGGGTGTTGTAGAACGCCAGCGAGGGGCGCACTGTGCTTTCCACGCCGAAGCGGCGCAGGATGGGTTGCGCGCAGTGGTGGCCCGAGCGTACGGCGATGCCTTCGCGGTTCAGCGCCACGCCCACTTCCTGGGTCGAGAGACCTTCCAGCACGAACGACAGCACGCTGGCCTTGTGGGCAGCGGTGCCGATCAGGCGCAGGCCGGGGATCGTCGAGAGTCCTGCGGTGGCGTATTCGAGCAGGCCATGTTCGTAGGCACCGAGCGTGTCGATGCCGTAGCGATCCAGGTAGTCGAAGGCGGCACCCAGGCCCACGGCATCCGCGATATTGCCGGTGCCTGCCTCGAAGCGGGCCGGCGCGGGCTGGTATTGCGTATGCTCGAAGGTCACGTCGGCGATCATGTTGCCGCCGCCCTGCCAGGGCGGCAGACTGTCGAGCAGCGCCTTCTTGCCGTAGACCACCCCGATCCCTGTGGGGCCGAAGACCTTGTGCCCGGAAAACACAAAGAAGTCGGCATCCAGCGCCTGCACGTTCACCCGCATGTGGGCCACCGATTGCGCACCGTCCACGATGACCTTGACGCCTGCCGCATGGGCAATGCGGATGATGGCATCGACCGGCACCACCGTGCCCAGCGCGTTCGACACCTGCGTCACCGAAACGACCTTGGTGCGAGGCGACAGCAGGGCGCGGAAGGCATCAAGCCGGACCTGGCCGTCGTCGTCGACCGGAATCACGCGCAGGCGTGCGCCCTTGTCGGCGGCAAGCTGTTGCCAGGGCACGATGTTGGCATGATGCTCCAGGTGCGAAACGATGATCTCGTCGCCTTCTCTCACCTGTTGGGCACCCCAGGTGCGGGCCAGCAGATTGATGCCTTCGGTGGCTCCGCGCACGAATACGATCTCGTCGGGCGAGGCCGCACCCAGAAATCGGGCCGCCTTTTCGCGGGCTGCTTCATAGGCGTCGGTGGCGCGTGCGGCCAGCGCGTGCGCCGCCCGGTGGATGTTGGAGTTTTCGTGGGCGTAGAACCAGGCCAGCCTGTCGATCACGGCCTGGGGCTTGTGGGTGGTGGCCGCGTTGTCCAGCCAGATCAGCGGCTTGCCGTTGACGGTTTCCTGCAGGATGGGAAAGTCGCGTCGCAGGGCATGCAGCTCGTAGGCACCGAGGGTGCTGTGGCTGTGGGATGTCGCAGCAGGTGTGGTGGCAGGCGACGGGGGGGTCCCCTGTGGGGCTGCCGGATGCGTCACGGGTACGGAAGAAGCCGCAGGCGTGCCCGGCTGCTGTGCATCCACAAAGTAATACGGCGATGGCGCGGTGCTGCGAGGGGCCTCCCGCTCCAGCTCAGGCACGCCTGGCAACGAGGATGGCAGCGGTGCGCCTGCCGCCGGTACGGGCCAGCCCCCTTCCTTCTGGAAGTAGTAAGGCGTGCTGGAGGTTGGCGAGTAGGGGTGGTCCACTCTGGGAGCCGGGATGGCGTGTGGACCCGCATGATCCAGGTAGCCGATGCCGCCACGCCCCAGGGCCACCGCATCGGGCTGCAGCAGCGTTCCGTTGATACCGGGGGCAGGTGTGGCCGAAGGGTGTGGGCTGCCTGCGCCAGTCGCCGTGGTGATGCCGGTATGGGTGCCGGGCGTCGAGGTCGGGGCCAGGGCGGGGTGCAGCGCCTCGGGTTGGTCCGGTCGGTGTCCGGCCAGGGCGGCAATGGCCTCGCCACTTTGTCCGGGCAAGGCCGCGAACAGGGCATTGGCAAGCTGCGCCAGGGCCTGTTCGCCGATGGGCGGGGCGGCTTGCGCCGGCCGCTCAGCGATAGGTGTCGGGGTACTCATGGTACTTGCCCACTTCAACGTCTTCAAGAACTGCCAGTGCGTCGTCGGACAGCACGGCCAGCGAGCAGTACAGCGAAATCAGGTAGGAGGCGATGGCGTTGCGGTTGATGCCCATGAAGCGCACCGACAGCCCCGGCCCCTGCTCTCCGGCCACACCGGGCTGGAACAGGCCGATCACGCCTTGGCGGCGATCACCCACGCGCAACAGCAGGATCGAGGACTTGCCATCGACGACCGGTACCTTGTCTGACGGAATCAGCGGTACGCCGCGCCAGGTCAGGAACTGCGAGCCGTACAGGCTGGTGGTGGGAGGCGGCACGCCGCGTCGGGTACATTCGCGGCCAAAGGCGGCGATGGCCAGCGGATGCGCCAGGAAGAACGCGGGCTCTTTCCAGACCTTGGTCAGCAGTTCGTCCAGGTCATCGGGCGTGGGCGCGCCGGTCAGTGGAAAGACCCGTTGTGATTCGGCCACGTTGGCCAGCAGGCCGTAGTCTGGGTTGTTGATCAGTTCGCTTTCCTGGCGCTCCTTGACCGTTTCGATGGTCAGCCGCAGTTGCTCCTTGATCTGGTCATGCGGGCTGCTGTAGAGATCCGAAACCCGCGTATGGATATCGAGCACCGTGGTGACCGCATTGAGGAAATACTCGCGCGGCTGGGTTTCGTAGTCCACGAAGGTGGTGGGCAGTTCGTCTTCATGGTCACGCTGGGTGCAGGTGACCAGGACTTCCTCTGCGTTGCTGACCTTGTTCAGGCGGAAAATGCCGGCCTCGACGGGCTGCCATTGCAGCAGGTGCACCAGCCAGCGAGGCGAGATGGTGGAAAGCTGTGGTGCGGTCTTGGTGGCGTTGGCCAACTGGCGGGCGGCATGGTCGCCCAGTGCGCGTTGCGGTAATGCCTGCTTCGACATGAAAACTCCCAGGGATGGAGATGATCGGATATATGCAAATTCCTGGCTGTCATATTGCGTCCGGCCAGACCGGGCGGCAACATGCTATCGCCATCAAAACGCGGCAAAGGAGGCGGTCAGCGCCCGAAAATGCGGCGTGCGATATTCGGCATGCTCGATCAGTTCCGACAGCCGGATCCCCAGCGCCCGGGCGATCTTTTCCGTGGTGGCAAGCGAGGGCGTTACCAGCCCACGCTCGATTTCTCCGATATAGGATCGGTTCAGATCGGCATGCTCGGCCAGGACCTCCTGCGACCAGCCTCGATCTTCGCGCAGGTATCTGACGGACAAGCCGAAATTGTGCGAGACGGGGTTCAGCTCTGTACCCATGGCAACCCCCGCAGACGCCAGCCATTGATGCGCCCGCGCTGATGGCTTGCATCGCGCTGGCCCTCGAAGCCTTCCAGGATATTGAATACCTGGCTGAACCCGGCCCGGGTCGCGGCCAGGGCGGCATCGGCCGAGCGGTTGCCACTGCGGCACAGCAGCAGCAGGACATGATCCTTGCCGGTACGCGCCTCAAGCTCGCGCACGAAGCGGGGGTTGCGCGTCAGTGCCGTACCCGAGGCCCAGGCTACGTGTTCGCCGACGGCGACATGGCCGACAAAGACCCGCTCTTCATTGCTGCGAACGTCCACCAGCGTGGCCAGCCCGTAGCCGGCCAATGCCCAGGCCAGTGCCGGGGATACCTGGCCGGCATAGCCGAGCTGGTCTGCCGTTCCCTGCTGGCGGGCTTGCTCCAGTGCCGCCAGGGCCTGATCCGGGCTGAAGGTTTCGATGTCGAAAGGGTGCGGCTGGTCGCCGTGTGCGGGTGTGCCCGAACCGTTGCCGGCGTGTGGGCGTGGCGCTGGGGCCTGGTCGTGGGAAATATGGGTCATGGTGTCCGGAAAGCTCGATGGGGGATGCTGCATTCAGGCCACCGGCACCGGCTGGTGCGTCAGTGGCGACAGGATCCAGACTAAGACCGGGCCGCCCGAAAACAAACGAATTGAAAATTGAATGCTTATAAAGCGAAGGCCTATATGCCATTTGCGGATATATGGCTGGATTGAAAATCTGCACTTTCCGAATAACCAAAGACGATGTTTTTATTTTGTGCGATCAGGCCGGCTGCTGATAATCATCTGTCACGACAGATTGAATCGAACAAGGATAATTCCATGTCATATGCAAAAAGGATATTGAGCCGCCTGACCGTTTTTGCCGGTGCAGGTGCCATGCTGCTGGCGGGCACGATGGGACAGGCCATGGCCGAGGAGGGCAAGCTGCGGATTGCCGAGCAGTTCGGTATCGTCTATCTCCTGCTCAACGTCGCACGCGATCAGCAACTGATCGAAAAGCACGGCAAGGAAGAGGGGCTGGACATCGATGTGGACTGGGTCAGGCTGTCGGGCGGCTCGGCCGTCAATGATGCGCTGCTGTCCGGCTCGGTGGATATCGCCGGTGCCGGCATCGGCCCGTTGCTGACCATCTGGGATCGCACCCAGGGCAAGCAGAACGTCAAGGGCGTGGCCTCGCTGGGCAATTTCCCGTATTACCTGGTGACCAACAACAAGGACATCAAGAGTATTGCGGATTTCACCGACAAGGATCGGATTGCCGTACCGGCAGTCGGTGTGTCGGTGCAGTCACGCTTCTTGCAACTCGCCGCGGCCAAGCTCTGGGGCGAAGACCAGTACAACCGTCTGGATCGGCTGACGGTGGCGTTGCCGCACCCGGATGCCGCAGCTGCCATCATCGCCGGCGGTACCGAGATCACGGGCCATTTTGGTAATCCGCCGTTCCAGGAGCAGGAGCTGGCCGGTAATCCCGATGCGCATATCGTGCTCAAATCGTACGATGCGGTCGGGGGTCCCAACTCTCCGACGGTGCTGTTCGCGACCGAGAAATTCCGCGCCGAAAATCCGAAGACCTATCGCGCATTCCAGAATGCGCTGGCCGAGGCCGCCGAATTCATCACGAACAATCCCGAAGAGGCGGCACAGATCTACATCCGTGTGGCCAACGCAAAAATCGAACCAGGATTTCTGACTGAAATCATCAAGAACCCGGATGTGGAATTCAAGCTGGCACCGCAGAATACCTTCGATTTTTCGCAATTCCTGCACCGCGTGGGGGCCATCAAGAACAAGCCGGAATCATGGCGCGATTACTTCTTCGAGGATGAGCTGACAGCTCAGGGCAGTTGAGTGTTGTCCATGCAGGGGGGCGGCGGTAACACGCCCCCCCCTGATTCGAACGCCGTCTCATCGAGCCGGGAGTTCCACTGCGTCCTTGCCGTGGATCAGGACGTCCAGGCTTTCGGCGAGGGTGGTGCCATACCGGTAGATCCGATCATCGAAGACGCCATACAGCACGCCATTGCCATGCATCAGTATGAGGTGGCCGTTGTCGCATTCGCCCACGGGCACGAGGGGGCAGCCGGTGACCGTTTCGTACTGCTCGACCTGTTCCCTGTAGACTTCACGAACAGCCTTTGCCGGGTCGATGTAGAAGCAGCGGGCGGCCCCGGGGTGGTTCCTGTAGGGGGCGTGATGCCCATGGATGCCATTGTGTGTCTGCAGAAACAGGGCCAGGGCATCCGATATGGCATAGCCCATGCTTTCGAGGGTCGAGAGGCAGGAGGCCAGATCGGTCGCTTCCTGTGTGACGGCACCATATCGGGACGCCTGTTCGATGAGGGTGTTCATGCGGTGGCTCGCAGGCCGTGGCCGGCCAGGTTTCGGGTCGGGAAATTCTAACGTGGCGGCATGGACTATGATGGGGGATTGGCACATTTCCATCCCCACCCATGAGCTCACTTCCTTCGCACACCGGCGAGCGGCCGGTCGAGCGCGCCCATGGCGCACGCTCGGGCTGGTCGGTCGTCGCCGGCCTGCTACCCTATCTCAAACCCTACAAAACCCGTATCGGGCTGGCATTGGGCTGTATTCTGCTGGCCAAGCTGTGCAATCTGCTGATGCCGCAGGCACTCAAGCAGATCGTCGATGACCTGAACGTACCGCATACGCTGCTGGCACTGCCGCTGGGGCTGTTGCTGGCCTATGGCCTGGCACGGGTTGGCAATACCCTGTTTTCAGAACTGCGCCAGGTGGTGTTTGCACGCGTCATGGCGCGAGCCTCGCGCCAGATTACCCGACAGGTGTTCGAGCACCTGCACCGCCTGAGCCTGCGGTTTCACCTGACGCGCCGTACCGGTGGCGTGGCGCGCGAT
This sequence comes from Corticimicrobacter sp., assembly GCF_040137905.1. Taxonomy (NCBI): domain Bacteria; kingdom Pseudomonadati; phylum Pseudomonadota; class Betaproteobacteria; order Burkholderiales; family Alcaligenaceae; genus Corticimicrobacter; species Corticimicrobacter sp. The sequence goes on along the minus strand of NZ_JBEFDG010000058.1, from coordinate 25,470 downwards.
GTGGAGCGGGGCGGCAAGGCTTTTTCCGACCTGATGGACTGGACGCTCTATTCCATCATTCCCGTTCTGCTGGAAGTACTGCTGGTCACGGCCGTACTGGTGTATTCCTATGACTGGTGGTTTGCCGCGATCACGCTGGCGACCCTGCTGGTATATGGTGCCTGGACGATCCTGGTTACGGAATGGCGCACCCGCTACTACCGCGCCACCATCGAGGCCGACAACCGCGCCAACGAACGCGTGGTGGATTCGTTGCTGAACTACGAGACGGTCAAGTATTTCAACAACGAGGCGCACGAGGTGGGCCGCTACAACGAGAACCTGCTGCGCCTGGAAAATGCCCAGGTCAAGGCCATCAATACGCTGGCCGTCCTCAACCTGGGCCAGAGCCTGATCGTGGCGGTGGGCGTGACGGCCATGATGGCCCTGGCATCACAGGGCGTGGTCGATGGCAGCATGACGGTGGGCGACCTGGTGCTGGTCAATGCCTACCTGCTGCAACTGTCGGCACCGCTGTTCATGCTGGGCATGATGTATCGAGAGGTCAAGCAGGCCCTGACCAACATGGAAAACCTGTTCAGCCTGCTGGACCAGCGCCAGGAAGTACGCGATGCCCCCGATGCAAAAATCCTGCCGGCGCAGCCCCCTCGCGTGCGTTTCGAGGCTGTACATTTTTCCTATGATGAGCGGCGCGAAATCCTGCATGGCATCGATTTCGAGATACCGGCCGGTGGCACGCTGGCGGTGGTGGGGCATTCCGGGTCGGGCAAGTCGACGCTGGCGCGGCTGCTGTACCGTTTCTACGATATCGACTCTGGCCGCATCCTGATCGATGACCTGGATATCCGCGAAGTCACGCAGCATTCACTGCGCCAGGCCATCGGCATCGTGCCGCAGGATACCGTGCTGTTCAACGACACGATCTTCTACAACATTCGATATGGACGCCCTGATGCCTCGGCAGAAGAAGTCGAGGCTGCGGCACGGGCTGCGCAGATCCATGCCTTCATTGCCTCGCTGCCCGATGGCTACGATACCCCGGTGGGCGAGCGTGGCCTCAAGCTCTCGGGGGGCGAGAAACAGCGCGTGGCCATTGCCCGGGCACTGCTCAAGAATCCTTCGATCCTGATCTTCGACGAGGCCACCTCGGCGCTGGATTCGAATTCTGAACGCGCCATCCAGTCCGAACTGGACAAGATCAGCGTGGGGCGTACCACGCTGGTGATTGCCCATCGGTTATCGACTGTGATGAATGCCGACCAGATCCTGGTCATGGATGCCGGCGACGTGGTCGAGCGTGGTACCCACGAGGCATTGCTGGCGCAGGATGGTCGCTATGCGCAGATGTGGCGGTTGCAGCAGCGTGACGGGCAGGCAGGATGACGGATCGCCTCAAAAGCGTTTTTCGAACATCAGACTGACCTCTGTGCGATCGCGGGCATACATGGGCAGGTTGCTCGTGATCCTGAGATAGCTGATGTTCAGCTTCGGTTCGAGTCCGGCGATCGTAAAGCCCGGGGCCCACAGCGAGGCATCCAGCCTCAGTTCGCGGTCGCGCCGCTCCTGGTTAAGGAACAGGGCATAGGGCTGGTCATACGACTGCCTGCCATAGCGGGCGCTCAGACGGGCACCGAGTGTGCTGCCGAATGTCTTGACCACGCCCAGCTGCGCCCACGGAAAACGGTAGGCGTACTCGCGGGCGGTGGTCGATTCGCGCTGCAGCCCCAGGCTGCCGAAAGCCAGCAGGCTGGGGGAAAGGGTGCGCACTGCGGTCAGGGACAGGATATCCAGGTGCCCATCGTAGGCGGCATAGTCGCGGTCGTCGTACTTGCGCTTGAGCCATAGCCATGCGCCCATCAGTTGCCAGTCGGGCGAGGGACGCCAGCCATACTCCAGGGCCATACCGTGGTTGTGGCTGTAGCGGCGGCCCCCCATCCAGGCCTGGCTGACCTGCGGCGTGGCCGAGAACCAGATATCGGCGTTCTGCCATTTGTAGCCGCCACGCAGGGTCAACGTACGATCACTGTAATCGCGCTGTTCCTGGTAAGACACGCCGTCGATGTCGGCACCCAGCGTGTAGTAGTGATGGCCGTCGATGTTGCGCTCGACGTTCGCACCGCCACTGTACTTCAGGCCCCAATCGGATTTGGGCAAGGCATCGCTGCCCTTGGCGAACGGGACCCAGAACGTCCAGCCGCCTGCTGCGACAGGCAGGTAAAGCATGCGATCGCGATTGGCTGAGTTGACGTTGTTGTTGTAGGCAAGACCTGCGCTGATCCGGAAGTTCCAGCGGCGCTGCTGTGCAAGTGCCTGACGGTACTGTTCAACACTGTGCTGCGCGGCCGGATCTGACAGTTGGCGCTGGTGCAGCAAGGCAAGTTCGGCATTGGAGCGTTCGAACTGGCGATCCTCCATCAGCATGGTGGACAGTTCCAGACGTACATAGTCCAGGTCCGGATGCTGTTCGACGAGCTGGCGATACAGCGCGATGGCGTCGGCCAGGCGACCGTCGTGACGCAGCAATGCGCCCTGTATGTAGTCGCGCAGAACAGGATCGACGCCACGCATCCAGGGATAGAAGCGCATGATGCGGCGCAACGTATCCCAGTCTTCCTGCAGCATGGCCTGGTTGAGGATCAGCTCGGTCAGCTTGATGTCTCCGGCCAGGTCCTGGTCAGTGAGCTCCACCGGCGGCTGTGCCGGTTGTGCCGGCTGGCGATGCACGATCGATGGGGTAGGCGTCTGCGGCTGTGGCAGGAACGGCTGTTCCGGTTCCAGCGGTCGTACCGGTGCAGGCAGGGGCGGTGGGGGCGCGGCGACCTGGGCCTGTGCCGGTTCGAGCATGCCCAGGATGAGCAGGCCTGGCGCGAGCAGGGCAGACAGCAGACGGTGGAGCGGGGGGATGGACGGCATGTATTTCCCAAGGGGGATGGGAGTTCAACAGAACGGCTGTCGAGGCAGGATGACTGCCCCGACAGCCCGGGGCGTGCACGTGGGCTATTTCAATTTAATTGAATGGAATTTCAATTTATATTGATATCTATTCATTAAAAAGAAGAGTCTGGAAGTGCACGGCAACTACTGCTTCGCCCCGATGATTGCAGTCGAACCGATGCGGTCCGGCAGGCCCTGGATGGACCCGGCGATTTCTGCGCCTTGCGGGCCGAACAGGGTCAGGTCGTATGTTGCCTTGGATGCAGGGCCGCCGATTTCGGCCCATGCGTTGGCATTGCTGACATCCGCATTGGTGACCGTGACGTTACCATTGAACGTCAGCCCATTGGCGGTTGTGGCCAGCACTGCCTGATTCAGTTTGCCGCTGTTGATGTTGAAGAAGATATCCTGGCCGGTTGAGGATTGCGAGGCAGGGATCTTGATTTCGTTCAGGGAGAACGTACCCGAGCCTATTGCTGCACTCGGACTAAGCACCGTGACGGCATAGTTGAAATCACCACGCGGGAAGTTGGTGAACGCAACGCCAGCATAGTTGTAGGTGCCATTGACCAGCGTGCCCGCTGCTGTCTGCTGGCCGACCACGCTCTTGACGAAGTGACGGGCTTCAGTACCGCGCGAGAGATTGACCACGGCTGCCGAGTAGTTCTGACGGTAGAAACGGTAGACCACGGGGGCACCGGTCGCTGCGGAATGGTCGTTGGAGGTCAGGCTCAGGTCATCGTTGTGGCCGCGGCCACCGCTGTCCTTGCCATACAGCGTGAAGGCCTGCAGGTTGTTCAGGTCGAATGTGTTGGCAATGGTTGTGCTGGCCTGCCCGGTGACGCTCTGCGCCGTGGATGGGCCATAGGTCTGGCCGTTGTAGTTGAACGAGCCCAGATAGGGCGCATTGGCGGCATTGCCGTTCTGGTTGAGGTTCAACTGATTCCATGCCGAGGCTCCACCGCTGAAGCCAGCGGCCAGCAGCGCAACGGCCAGCATGCCAAATTTACGGGTTTGCATTGCAATACTCCTTGATGAGAGGAACGTCGAAACGGCGTCCGGGGGTGGACGCCGTGTCCTGGGCAGGCAACCCGGCTGGATTGCTTCGCCCATTTGTCGGCTTTGTGCGGGGGTTGCATGCAGCCGACATCCTGAAAGACACGCGACAGTATGTGAAAGTGCAAGTTTCCCGAAAATTTCTACATGCGATAGTTCAAGGTCAGCATCGCATTGCGCGGCGCACCGGAGATATAGGAGCGCTCGTGCTGGTAGTAAACCTCGTCGAAAACGTTGTTGACGTTCAACTGCATGCTGAAATTCCTGTCGATCTGGTAGCGGGCCATCAGGTCGAAGACGTGATAGGCATCCTGTTTCATCATTTCCTGCTCGACCTGGGTCTTGTTCGTGGGTATCCAGGCCGACTGGGTGCTGCTCTGCCAGCGCCAGCCCAGCCCCAGCATCAGCTTGTCGAAACTGTATGTGGTGAAAAGCTTGAAGGATTTTTCGGGGGCGCGGTAAGACGCCGTGAAATCATCACGCGCGCTCGCCAGGACTTCTCCCAGATTCATCGGTACAAGCTGCTTCTGCCTGACGTAACCGGCAGCCATGTTCCAGTTCGGGGTGATGGCCCCTGCCACGTTGAATTCCCAGCCATAGACACGCCAGCCGTTGTCGATCGTTCCCGAGGTGGCGGCGTTGTTGGTCTGGTAGGGGAAATCCTTTTGCTCCATCTTGAAGTACGAGGCGGCCACGTTGAGCTGGCCGTCGAAGAATGCGCTTTTCAGGCCGCCTTCGTAGGTGATGGAGCGCACCGGCGGCAGCCATTCTCCTGTAGCCCAGTTCTTGCTTGTTGCCGAGTTGATGTCACGTACATAGGTCGTGGTATAGCTTGCGTAGGCGTTGACCTGGGGGGTGATTTCATAGATCAGCCCGGCATAGGGGAGGAACTTGGGCTTCAGCCTGGGCGGCGTGGCGGCCCGGCCGTCATAGTCGCCTGTGCAGTAATCCCTGTGGGTGGAGTTTTGCGCGCAACTGAAATAGGGATCGTCATGTGTGTCCTGGGCCCAGCGTCCGCCCAGGATCAGGTGCGTGCGTGCGAAGGGCCGCAGGTGACTGGCAAAGTAGACGCCTGTCTGGCGAGATCGGGTATGTGTGGTGATCTGGCGGGTGAACATATCATTGCCGTTGCCAGCAACAGTAGGAGCCTTGCCGTCTCCATTGGCATTCCATTCGTCGATGGAGATGCCGGAACGATGGGCGCATCTCGCAGTTCGTTCTTGAATCTGCTGATTGAAATCGGCCTCAAATGCTTCCAGCGATCCCCATAGCAGTTCTGCATATGGCCTATAGATTTCACGTTGATCATTCAGATTTGCGAACGCTTCATCAGAACACAGACTCTGATGCTGCGGCCCCGCGCCGACCTGAAGCACACCGCTGTCGAGTTGACTCGTATCTTCGCTCGCGTATCCCCAGTGCAGCTTGCGGTGCACCGCATAATAATTCGCTCCGACGACGAAATCCTGCTGGCGATCCGCCAGTTCGAAGCTGCCCTTCAAGTGCAGGTCAAAAGCCTTGACTTCGTTTTCGCTGTTGTCACGCCTGGCGGAGTAGGATGCCCGGTCGGCCCGTGGGACGTAGTAAGTCGTCCCGATCTCCCCATAAAGTTTGTCATCCCTGTTGTTGGCGTAGTTGAAGCTGGCCTTCACCAGCCAGTCGTTGTCGAAGGTGTGCTCCCAGGAGGCGAACAGATTGGTGTACTTGCGATGGGTGCGCGACCAGGGCGTGGCGTTGTTGAAATTGCGGTCGACGGCTTCGGTCTCTTCGGCATGGAGGCCAGAGCCGTCGGTGTAGTCATACACTTCCGAATAGCGCGTGATCCCATGCGGTGAGGCCCCGTTCAGCTTGAAGTCGTAATGCGTGACCCCCAGGCTGATCCGGTCATTGTCGGTCACGTCCAGCGCGCCGATCAGCGACAGGGCCTTGCGGTCGCTGCTGACGCCGTCTACCCAGTGATCACCTTCCTGTGCTGCAGCGGCAAGGCGTATCCGCAATCTGTCGCTCAACGGCGTGGAGTAATCCACTTCGGCCCGGCGGGTGTTCCAGCTGCCGTATTTCAGGCTGGCCGACAGATGTGGATCGAGGTAGGGATGCTTGCGCACGAAATTGAGGCTGGCCGAGGCGTCGCCTGCGCCGCCGGTCAGGCTGTTGGAGCCTCGGATTACGTCGATGCGTTCGTACAGGAAGGAGTCCTGCATGCCGATGTCGCCGCTGGCCGAACCTGACAGGATGTAGGTGCTGGCCATGACCCCGTCCATCTGCACAGAAGTGACGGGAAAGGTCCGGGAGTAGATCGGCTGGCTGCCGGCACCGGCCACGCCAGCGGTCACCAGGGTGATGCCGGGCGTCTGGTCGAGCACTTCGCTGAGCGTCAGCAGGCCCTGGTCCTGTATCTGCTGGGCGGTAAAGGTGGTGATGCTCTGCGGGGTTTCCTTGGGTGCCAGGTCGAGCTTGGTGGCGCTGGCTGTGGTGGTGACTGTATAGCCGGTATTGGGGGCATCACCCTCACGGTATGCGCCGGCAATGGTGACCGTATCCAGTGCCGCGATGTTGTCGTCTGTTGCTGAGGCTGCAGTTGTATCGGGCAGGGCACGCAGCATCCAGCGGGACGGGCCGCTGGGAATCGCCTCGAAACCGCTGCCCTGCAGGATGCGCTGGAAACCAGTTGCGGCGTCGAAGCGCCCCTGCAGGCCAGGCGAGTGTTGGCCGGCCAGCAAGGCTGCATCGAAGGACAGGCTGACATCGACGGTCTGGGCGAACAGGTTGAGCACGGTCGGCAGCGGGCCGGCACCGATATCGATGACCTGTGTGCCGGCGGGGTCGGTCATGGCGGGCGTACTGCTGCCTTGTGCATATGAAATCCGTGGGGCAATGGATGCCGCCATCAGGCATAACAGCGTGGTGTTCAGTGTGTGCTTGAAGATGAATGAATTGCGCGGGACAAGGGGGGAGGCAGGCATGGGAATGCAATCGATGTCGGATGATCGGACGCGACACAAGGGTCGGTACTGGGCCATGGCATGCATGGATTCAGTAAAGACACGCAACTCGATATAAAAGTGCAAATGTGATGAAAATGCATTCTTTTATGTGGCAGACCATGCCGGATTGCCCGTGCACGGTTTTACCGCGGCAGCAGCGTGACCCAGTATCGCGTGCGACGCCGGACCTGCACGGGAAAACTGTCAGCCAGCGCGGCGAGGGCTTCGTCGGTGTCGTTCAGGGAGAAAACGCCGGATACCTTCAGCGAGGCGATCCCGGATGCACAGTCCAGGATGCCGGGGCGGTAGCGTGACAGCTCTGCGATGACTTCCGACAATGGCGCATCCACGACGGCAAGTCGCCCTTGCAGCCATGCATCGGCACGGGTGGGGGCATCAAGAATGGGGCCGGTATCCGTGGCATCGAAGGTGACTGCTTGTCCTGCCTGCAGGCGCAGGCGATCCGATGCGTTGCGCACGGGCTGGATGGCGACAGCATGCTGAAGAACCTGGACCTGTGTACTCGTATTGTCCAGGCGCACCGTGAAGCGGGTACCCAGCGCCTCGATTTCGCCGTGCCGCGTGCGGATGGTGAAAGGGCGGGCCGACTCCGGAAACTGGCTGTCAGGGTGTGTCTGGATCAGGATTTCACCTGAGTGCAGGACCAGTCGCCGGTGTGTGGTGGTGAAGTCCTGTTGCACGGCTGTGGCCGTGTTCAGATAGAGCTCGGACCCGTCTTCCAGTTGGATCCGGCGTTGCTCGCCAGTGGCTGTGCGCCAGTCTGCCCGCGTGGCGGGCAGCAGGAGACGATAGGCTCCGGTGGCCAGCAGGCCGGCACCAGCCAGCGGCAGCAGGCTGCGCAGAACAAAGCGACGGCGGGATGGGCTGGACAGGACGGCAGCGGCAATGTCGCCTGGTACCCGCTCGAATCTGCGTTGCACCTGCTGGAGGCGATCCCAGGCCTGGCGATGCGCCGGGCTGGCCTCAAGCCACGATTGCCAGTCCCTGCGATCCTCGGGGGTGGCGTCTTCTGCTGCGAGGCAGGCGTACCAGTGTGCGGCCTCGAGGATGGGCTGTTCTTCGGCGGGTTGTATCTGGCACGGCATACGGCGCTCACAGGGACAACAGGCAGCAATGCGCCATGGCGCGCGCGATATGGTTCTTGACGGTCCGGAGAGATACACCGAGCTGCTCGGCGATGTGGGCATAGGGCAGGCCCTGGAACTGGGCCAGAATGAATGCCTGCCGTACCTGGGGAGCGAGACCGTCCAGCATGCGATCCAGTTCGTACAGGGCCTCGCGGATCAACGCCTGGTTTTCAAGCGATGGAACAGCCTGCGGCGGCAGGCTGGCCAGCGTATCGAGGTATGCGCGCTCTATGGCCTGGCGGCGATAGAAATTGGCGACCAGTCGGCCGGCGACGGTGACCAGATAGGCTCGCGGCTCTCTGACCGGGAGTGCCGCGAGCCGGGCCTGGGTATGCGCGCACAGCACGCGGACGAACGTATCCTGCACCAGATCGTCCGCATCCTCGGGGCGGCCGACTTTGGTGCGTAACCAATTTCGCAGCCAGCCGTGATGTTCGCTATACCATCTGTCCACTTCACTGGCCGGCTGGGCCAGGTGCTTTTTCATTGGCCTTGAAAATAAAATATTGAATGGGAATGGTTTCTTTTATTGTATGCGTATTGCTGGATTTTGCCATTGCTTTGCATCAAGAGCTTAGAAATACTTCAGCCAGGCGATATCGGGTCTGCGTCGCTTGAGCTGGCCGAACCATCTCACGGCGGGATACAGTGCTGCCGCCAGTCCCAGCGTGACGACCCAGACGGCCCAAAGATGCTCGAAGCCGTAATATTCGCCCTGATTCAGCCCCCACAATCCGACTGCAGCCAGGTACAGCAGCTTGAGGGCGTACAGGTGCAGGATGTAGAAGAACATCGGCGCACTGCCGAATGTCTGCAGGACTGCCTGCCAGCGGTGGCCCGGATGCCGCTCCAGTGCGTGCAGCAACAGTAGCCCCAGTCCCAGTGTCAGCAGCAGGAACAGCAGCGAAGGCGGATATTTGGTGATGTTGACGAAGCTCATCAGGTCTTGGGCCAGCGTGTTGCCTGCCTGCCAGGGCTGGGCCTGCCCATAGGCGTTGGACAGCCGCAGCAGCACGAACAGCAACAGCGCGCACAGGCCGCAGTACAGCAGGCGAGACTGCCGGGTAGCAGGTAGCATGGCGCGGCCGAACCAGGGACCCGCGGCAAAGCCCAGTGCGATCACGCCGATCCAGGGCAGGATCGGATACGAAGTGCGCAGCCGCAGCGCATCCCCGAATTCAAGCCAGCCCCGGTCGTGCAGAATGGCCCAGGGAATGTGCATGAATGTGTCCGGACCGAAGTGGAACCCATCGAGCAGATTGTGACCGAATACCAGCAGCAGGCCCAGGGTGGTCAGCAATGGGCGTGGCAGCCAGACGAGGGCCGCGAGGGCGAGCATGCTGCAGCCGATGGCCCAGATGACCTGCAGATAGATCACCGTGGGCGGGAATATAAATGTCCAGGCAAAGTTGATGATGGTGACTTCCAGTGCCACCAGCAGCAGGCCGCGCTTGAAGAGGAATCCGGAGGCTGCACGCATGCTGCCCTGCCGGTCGGCGTACAGCCAGGCAGACAGCCCGGTCAGGAAAATGAATACGGGCGCACACAGGTGTGCCAGCAGGCGGCTGTAGAATAAATCGGGTGGCGTTTGTGCGATATCCATCGGGTCGCTGACCTGATGATGCAGGAAAAAAGTTTCGCGCACATGGTCGAGCAGCATCAGGACGATGACCAGACCACGCAGGATATCAATGGTGGGGATGCGGCCCGATGGCCGGGCAGGGACAGAGGACAGACTGGGCATGAATTAATATGTTATGTAATAACATTTTGATTGTAGCGAATGATTCTGCAATACCGGTGCTTGCCCGGTACCCTCCGCCTGCTCAGAGCCTGTCGGCCTGCCCGGCTGTGTCCGGCGTGACAGGCAGCGTGACCCGCACTTCCAGCCCGCCTTCCGGGGGCGAGATGAACGACAGCGTGCCTGCATGCGTGTCGATGACGGCGCGGGCGATGCTCAGGCCCAGCCCATAGCCGCCGGTCGTACTGTTGCGGGACGATTCGACCCGGTAGAACGGTTCCGTGATACGTGCCAGATGGTCGGCAGGGATGCCTGGGCCATCATCCCGGATCACGATCACGATCTGGTTCGCTTCGTCATGGATGTTCAGTGTGGCGTGGTGTCCATAACGCAGCGCGTTGTCGAGCAGGTTTTCCAGGCAGCGCTTGAGGCTGCGTGGGTAGCCACGCAGCGTGCGCCGGGTCTGGCCGTGCAGCAGGACATCGTGGCCGAGGTCTGCGGCATCCTGGCGCAGGCTCTCCAGCATCGAGTTGAGATCGATACGTTGTCGCTGCTCGCCGGGATCACCGCTTTTCATGAAATCGAGTGTGGCGGCGATCATGGATTCCATGTGCTCCAGATCGCTGCGAAAGCGTTCCTTGAGGCTGGAGTCGGGCAGCATCTCCGTGCGCAGCATCAGGCGGGTCACAGGCGAGCGCAGATCGTGCGATACCGCGGCCAGGAAACGCGTACGCTCTTCCAGTTGCGTTGCCAGTCGGCGCTGCATCGAATTGAATGCGGTGGCCGCATGGCGGACTTCGACGGGGCCCTCGACGGGCATGGGGGGGCTGCCGAGGTCCTGCTCCAGTGCCTGTGCGGCACGGGCCAGGCGCAGGATGGGGCGAGTCACCAGGCGCACGGCCCACAGGACGACAATGATCAGCAGCAGGATGCGCAGCAGGTAGATGCGGACGAAATAGTCCAGGAAAACCTGCCAGGGTTCGGTGATACGCCAGCCCTGCTCTTCCCGGGCCTCGACGCGCAGCCAGCGCGTCGGTGACAGTTCCAGCTCGACAGTGAACTGGCTGTCCGGCAGTGGTGGGGGCTGCAGCAGCCAGCCCAGCCAGGCGGGCTCGACCAGTGGGGCCGTATCCTGTGCCGGTACGAGTTTCAGGGTGAAGGCATGGATGGCGGGTGCTGGGTCGAGCCGGTCAGCCAGCAGATGCTCCAGCAGGCTGCGCATATCCTGGGTCAGCCGTGATGGTGGCTGTTGTGCATCAGGCAACGGTGTATCGGCCAGGGAAAAACTGAAGCTGTGCGACTGCAACTGGCGGACCAGGGCCGGAGTGCAGGCTGCTGTATCGAGCAGGCCGACCAGGTCGGCCAGGCGTGTAGCGAGCACGCGAGTCGGGATCTCCAGGGCGCGATGGGCGCGAACATCGTGCCAGATGGTGCTGGTCAGTGCCTGGGCCGCCAGCAGGCCGCTGATCAGCGCCAGCAGCAATTGCCCAGACAGGGTGTCCGGCCAGAGTTTGCGCAGCAACTGCTGCATTCAGGCCTTGCCGATGCTGTCGAGATGGATCATGTAGCCTTCGTTGCGGATCGTGCGCAGCAGGACAGGATGGCGCGAGTCGTGTTCCAGGTGCTGACGCAGCCGGCTGATGCAGACATCGATGGCTCGGTCGCCGTTGTTGAGCGGCCTGCCGAAAGCCTGGCGTACCAGATACTCGCGGCTCAAGGGCCGGTTGGGCTGCAGCAGCAGTGAACGCAGCACATGAAAGTCGGAATTTGGCAGGCTGATGATCAACTGCTCGGGTGATTCCAGCTGGCGTGCCCGCATGTCGAGTTTCCAGCCGGCGAAGGCCAGGTATTCCGGTTCGCTACCCGTGCTGGCCGAGGGCGCACCGGCCTGAGGGCGTTCTCCGGCGCGGCGCAGCACAGCCTTGGTGCGGGCCAGCAGTTCGCGTGGGTCGAAGGGCTTGGTGACATAGTCGTCAGCACCGATTTCGAGGCCGACGATGCGATCGACTGCCGCATTGCGTGCCGTCAGCATGATGACCGGTGCCGGGTAGCGGCTTTGCAATTGTCGGCACAGATCAAGCCCGTCGTCGGCAGGCATCATGAGATCCAGGATGATCAGGTCGATGGTGTCCTGGCCCAACAGCGCCCACATGGACTGTCCATCCCGTGCCGTGCTGACACGATAGCCGGACTGGCCAAGATAGGCGGAAAGCAGCTGGCGGATTTCTGGATCGTCGTCGACGACCAGGATGTGTTTTGGTTGCATGTGCCAAGTGTACTGTCCCGGCAGCATTGTGTAATGGCTGCGCGGTCTGTGCGAAATCTCAAAACAAATCAATACATTCCAGTGTGTCGGCAACATATTGCCGGCGATGTGCGTTTCTAGAATGCGGCTTCGTAAATGTGAACGTATTTCGTTCTTGTTGGTTTTAATTATATAGAGACGCACGCTATGCACACTGATTCCAGATCAGGCCAGGCCGCTCCAGAGCGGATGGCCTGGTATTCGCCCGTCCTGTTCGGTACTGCCGGCCTGTTGCTGGCGACCGCTTCTTCCCATGCCCAGGCGCAGCAGGCCACTTCAGCCGAGCCGACGGCTCCGGGCGTATCAACCCTGTCCGCCATCCAGATTGGCGGGCAGGTCGATGCGCCGACCGAGGACACCCATTCGTATACCGTGCCGGACTCGAACCTGTCGACCGGCCTGAACATGAGCCTGAAAGAGACGCCGCAATCGGTGTCGGTCGTGACGCGCCAGCAGATGGACGACCAGGCCATGGAAACCATTGGCGACGTGCTGGGCAGTACGACCGGGATCACATTCACGGAACTGGACAATGGTGCCCGCACGACTTACCGTGCACGTGGCTTCGATATCACGAATTACAAGGTGGACGGCCTCGCTACGGTGGGAGGCTCGGCCTTCAGCGGTGCCGGCAATTCGTTCAACATGGATCTCTATGATCATGTCGGTATCGTGCGTGGAGCCAATGGCTTGTTGGGCGGCATCGGTGATCCGTCTGCCACGATCGATCTGGTGCGCAAGCGTCCCGGCCGTGAGTTTGGTGGCAGCCTGACGCTGCGTGGCGGCAGTTGGGACAAGAAAAATCTGGTGGGTGACATCAACGTGCCCTGGACCGAGGATGGCCGCATTCGTTCGCGCCTGGTCGTCAGCGCCGAGGACTCGGACGGGTTCCGGGATCGCGAGAAGCTGGAGCGCCAGGGCGTACTGGCCAGTGTCGAGATGGACGTGACCGAGCGCACGCAGGTGGGTATCGGCTACCAGTACGAGCACAGCATCACACGCGGAGCTTCCTGGGGGGCCAATGTGCCGATCTGGTTTGCCGATGGCACCGAAACCAGTTTCAGCCGCAAGTTCAATCCGGTGGCTGACTGGAGCAAGACCAAGCGCGAAGGCCATACCCTGTTTGCCTCGGTGGATCACCGCTTCGAGAACGACTGGAAAGTGAGTGCCAATTACGCCTATACGAGCCGCGATGATCTGAACAACATGGGCATCGTCAAGGTCAACAATGGTGGCGTGCGCTGGCCGCACTGGAGCCAGGATGGCAGCGGAGCCTACCTCAATGCGATCCACTCCGAGAGCGAGAGCGAGAACAATGCTTTCGCGGTGGATCTGTCGGGACCGTTCAACCTGTTCGGTCGCCAGCATGAGCTGCTGTTTGGCCTGAATGGCTCGCGTCTGCGCGAAACGTCGTATACCTTCAATGGCAGCAATTGCAGCATCGATGGCATTCCTGGATTCCGGGGCGGCTGCCAGTACCGTACGGAACTGCCTGTTACCGACTGGCGCTACTGGGATGGCAGCGAATACGGCAACTACCAGACGTTCCGTACCGGGGCGCGCAATGTGACCCGCACCACGCTCTATGGTGGCTATGTGGCCGGCCGCTTCGAGTTGACCGATGACCTGAGCCTGGTGGCCGGTCTGCGTCGCAGCGAATACAAGACCTATGTCGATGGCTACAACGCCTCGGGTACACGCACAGGCCGCAGCGGCGAAAATCGGGCACGGGCCTGGACGCCTTACTATGGCCTGGTCTACAACCTGACGCCGACCTACTCGGTCTATGCCAGCTATACCGACGTTTTCACGCCCCAGACCCAGAAAGACGAGAGTGGCGGTACGCTCAAGCCGATCACGGGGGCCAGCTACGAAGCCGGTATCAAGGGTGAATGGCTGAATGGCGCGCTCAACGCCTCGCTGGCGGCATTTCGCAGCAAGCAGGAGGATGTGGCACTGCGCGATGGTGACCGGCTGACCCCGGATGGCGCGCAGGCATACATGACCGGCACCGGCATCAAGGTCAAGGGTTTCGATGCAGAGCTGGCGGGTGCGTTGACGCCGTCGTGGAATGTTTATCTGGGCTATACCTACCTGGATGTCGAGAACAACGACACGGCCGAGCGGCCTGACCCCCGCCACCTGCTGCGCCTGAACACGACCTATCGACTGTCGGGCGCGCTTGCCGGACTGACGGTGGGTGGTGGTGTGTCGTGGCAGGGCAAGACAATCGGTGTGCCGTATCCAGGCCGTCCCGATGGTAACGGTGGTTTCGATGACTCCCCTGTGTCTCTGAGTGGTTACGCCTTGTTCAATGCCATGGCCCGCTACGAAATCAACAAGAACCTGTCGGCGACGCTCAATGTCAGCAATCTGTTCGACAAGACCTACTATCGTCAGTACGGCTTCTACAACGGCCTGATCTACGGCGAACCGCGCCGGGTGACGCTGTCTCTGCAGGCGAAGTTCTGATGGAAGTTTCCGGGCGGGCTGTGTAAACAGCCTGTCCTCGGAAAACTGAAAGGCCGTCCTGCTGGACGGCCTTTTTGCATGGGCGCAAGCGTTCGAAATCAAAGGAGCCTGTGCATGCGGCCCTTTGGGGCGGTATTTTGGCAGGTTCTGGTAGAGCGCTATTCAGCTTGATTTTTCTTGGGGTTCTTGTGGTTTGGTGCTGTTTATTTTTTCAAAATTGAATTGAATTCTTCTGCCGTGTGACGTTTTGATTTAAAAGTTCTGGAAGGCTGTGATGGAGCGAATTTTAATCGGCATAAATTGATCCTTGGGGATTTTTTTGTATGCTTCTGGGGCAGGTTTTTTCTTGGCTTTGTCAGTTCAGTAAGTCGAGATGGCCATACTCGCCATTCTCGAGAACCTGGTAATCGGAAAGCAATTTCATGGCGTTTTTCAAAAATGGTGCGGTATGACAAGCCCAATCTTTGCGCCGTTTCTTTTAGTGTGATCGCTTTTTCGAATTGTTCGGTTGGCTGTTGTGTGTTTCTTGAAATCGGCTTCGGTACATCTTCCGGTGTTTTTTTTTGAATTATTGAATTCAACTCGTTTTCTTTTTTATTTAGGAATTCAAAAAAATCCTGCATGGCGTCCAGATAGGCTGATTTGTATATTTCAAATGGCCTTTTTTTTATAATTTTTGGCGGCAGGGAATGCCACGATCGTGAATTCTTTCCTGCTGGATGTAAATTTGCTTTTGGCCAGCAGATCATAATACGATGCATCATGATTGCATGCATTTTTTCACGTTGCGAATCAAAGGTGAAGAGGGGGGTCACTTCATGAGTCCTTTTCTGTCTGAGTTTGGTTGTAGGGTTTGTTTTGAGATTTTGTTTTTTTAATTAAAAAATTAATTGTGGTTTATTTTACAGAAAAGTCGTCGCTTCGGTGGTTTTTGGAGCGCGTTTCTGGTGGTGGCGTGTTGCGATCTTCTATGATTTTTTTGATTATTGAGTGGATGGTTCCTGCGTCGTTGTTGACATAGTGTATTTTAAAAATTTCATAATTTTATTGTTTTGGGTGATGATGTAATTGGATTAGAAAGGAGGTTGTTGCTGATCTCTTCTTTTTTTTCTCCGACGAGATCTGAAAATTTGTTGGCAAGATGTCCTGTAATCGCGGAAAGACTTCTGATTCTGTTCAAGGCGAGACGTTCAGAATTAGGGGTTTTCTGTGGGGTAGCCAAACCATCTTCGACTGTTTCTGAGATGATCTTTTGAAGGGTGATTAGCAACTCGAAAGCATGTTCAGATTGCTGTAAAGGATAGAGCACATTATCCATAAGTGTATGGTTGAGACTTTCAGCGAGCGCGGCGGCGGAAAGGGAGGAAGGTGGTCTTGAGTCGTCGAAGGTCGTTTGGGTTTGATGTGTTGATGCTCCAATCTGTTCGAGTGGAGGAATGATTCCAGACATGAGGTTCTCTTACTGTTCAAGTGTTGCAAGGGAGACGGTTCAGTAGCGACTTAGGTAATCCATCCTGACTTCCAGGGTCTAATAATAGCGTTACGCTCATTTTTTGGCAATGCCATTAGATAAAAGCGTAACGCTCTTTTGGGTGTTGCTCGTCATTCCGGGTCGATATGACCAAGCGATTGTGAGGAAGTATGTCTTCCCTGGAGGGGATTGCGTCCTAATCCGTTCAGGTGCATCCGAATTCGGATGATCTGTTAGGGTTTATGGGGCGGGAAAGAAAGCGTGGCGCGACGAAAGAAAGGGAGCCGCTTGCTTGCACAGCATGTTTTTTTGCTTCGGATAACTCTGAAAGTTCTGCTGTGCGTCAGCAGCGGATATTAAATTTTTGAGTGTGGCTCGACGGTAAGGCGCTTGCGGAGCTGGCGAGCTTCGTCGAGGTATTTCTTGATTGTTCCATCGTCAAGAGGGATGCCGAGTCTTTCTAGATCCTCTCTCATGCTTTTTGCGTGCTGGTTCTTTTCTGCGTCTGGATGCATTCCATATCCCCCACAGGCGAGTCCAATAATCAGCTTCAGCATCGTGTTGCGTTCGAGCGTTGCAGCAGAGCTTGTGCGGCGAGGATCCTCGTCGTCATCGGAGGAGTCAGTTGCAACTGCCGAATATAGCAGGTGATCCCTTTCTGCGCGTTCGCGTAGTGCATTCAACAGATCGTTTGGAGCGTCCCAGCCTGCGGAGACCAGTGCGTTAACGGCATATAGGGGATTCTCTGCGATTTGATATCTGTCCAGACCATATCTGCCTTGCCAATCGATTCTTCGGTGTGCCCTTGCAAGGCCTGCAGCTACTGTGTACTCACCAGGCAAGTCCCTGCGGTTTAGCCGTATGTCTTTGTGAGAGTCTGGGTCCATGCCGGCCATTAAGAGGGCGGTCTCTTTTGGTGTCCATTTGTCCAGCGATGCCCAGTACTTGTAGTTGATGTTCTTTGCCGCCATATCTTGCTAATTTCAGATTGCGCTTAGCCCCTTGCTCCTGTACTCGTCGCGTAAGGCCTAAATTCAATGAGTTATTTTTCGTCAGGTAGCCATTCCTCGATCATGGCCATGACCCTGCCTTCTATGAGACCTTTGAGTCGATCGGGTAGCTGTGCGTATCGCTCGGGAGTGATCGACAGGAAAGGCCAGCCAGCCAGAGAGGGAGTGGGGATATCTGTGTGATTTGCATCCATCCAGCCTTCTTGTTTGCCAAGTAGCCGTTCAATGTCTCGGCATGTCGTTGAGCGAATTCCTCGAGGTTTTTTGGTGCGCGAATCGGGTGCTGCGTTGACCCATTGACTGACTTGGGATGGATCTTTCCCGATTTTTTCAGCAAGGCGACTGATACCGCCACTCTCCAGTACGAGAGCGGTCAGGTTTGTGCGTCGGATGGAATCGATAGTCATGACCATACCTTCTATTTAAGAGCATTACGCTAAGAATTGAAATGAGCAAAACGCTATTGATTTGTCTTGAGCGTAACGCTAACATTTGTGCGCGAAACCCAAAACAGCAGATCAAGCCTTGGCCTGGTCGGTAACAAAGGAACATAAGAGATGGCAGGCATGATGCATGAAGCTCGTTGTCAGGAGATGTGGGTAGAGGTAGGAGCATGACCCGTATGCAAACTGAAACAGAAGCACTTTTCGCAAGCGCACACCAGGCGCTGGTGTTCACTTTTCACAGATCCAATGGAACTCCCAGGCGCCCGCTGATGAGTCGGCTCGCAGATGGAGGGGCCAGCAGATATGATGCCCGTGGCTT
This sequence comes from Corticimicrobacter sp., assembly GCF_040137905.1. Taxonomy (NCBI): domain Bacteria; kingdom Pseudomonadati; phylum Pseudomonadota; class Betaproteobacteria; order Burkholderiales; family Alcaligenaceae; genus Corticimicrobacter; species Corticimicrobacter sp. The sequence continues at coordinate 7,584 of NZ_JBEFDG010000058.1, read as the reverse complement.
GGGTGGGGTAGATGGAGTGGCTCAGGCTGGAATGATGCTGCAGTGCATGGAGCGCAACCTGAGCGAGCTGCACTTCGCATTGCTGCGCGCTCGCTATGGAGTGAAGGAAAAACAATGCCAGTGTTGTGGTCACCCAGGACGGCATCCTGAGTGGATGGGATCGCTGCATGTGATTGCCGTTCGTGCTCGTGAGGTGATCGATCGCCCGAGTGTGACCTTGGCGCTATCAAAAAGCCTGGTATTGCGATATTTTGAAAAGTCAAAAATTCCGCTTGAAAATATTGGGAGTCAATGTGGTGTGAGTCGGGCAGCGGCCTTTAGGGCCAACGCTGACATCATGCGCTGGCTGCGAGGTGAGAGGGGGGCTGATACACCAGGAATTGAGTCGCTGGCACTGGACATGGCTACCGAGTGCTTCAAAAAAGCAGGGATTTTGGAAAAGAGTTCTTGACAGTGAGATTTTTTGGTATCAAAATGGAGTCAATGTTCGATTCTTAGAATTGCGTCCTAAAAAAGTAAACCCGCTTGCCCTTCAAGGAAAGCGGGTATTTTTTTGTCCGTACGGACTGTCAAGGGGAGCTTCAAAAAGGATGCTTCCATATAAAGCTGTCACGATGTCCCTGTCATGGCTGGCCCCGAGAGGTCCACTATGAAGTGAATTCCCACGTTGAGTTAATTTCTGAACATAAAATATTCCGGCCCCGGTCAGCTCGAAGCTGTCGGGGCTTTTTTGTTTCGTATCTGGGTTATTTCACCGCCCAGTTATTGTCTGCCGCTTTAAGCGGCTTTTTTTATGGAGCCAAGCATGGCACAAGATCGTTTTACATTCCCGAACGGGAGCATTTTGGAGTTGGCTACGGTATTCGCTGAAGCCAAAACTGTGACTTCGATTACCAATGCCAAACCACCCGAAGCGACAAGTGTCGCACACGGTCTGACCGAAGGCGATATTGTTTTGTTGCGCTCAGGTTGGTCACGCATTAATGGTCGGGGTGTCCGAGTTGGCGCAGTGGAGGCGGATGAGTTCGAACTGGCGGGGCTGGACACGAGCAAGACGGCTCGTTTTTCGGCCGGTCGTGGCGTGGGTTCGATCCTTTTGCCGACTCGTTGGCAGCAAGTGGACAAGATCCTGGAGGTGTCATCGTCAGGAGGGGAGCAGCAATTCTGGACGGGAGCCTATCTGGAGGATGATGATGAAACCCAGGTCCCGACCACACGTAATCCACAGTCGATGAGTCTTTCGCTGGGCGACGATCCGGATTCTGACCGTGATGCTGCACTTCAAGAAGCCGACGAGTCAAAGGAAGAGCAATTGCTGCGGCTGACACTGCCTTCCGGCAACATCATTCTGTATACGGGCTATGTTTCGTACAACGATAACCCGCAGATGCAGCGCAATAATCCGATGTCTGGCCGCGTGGTTATTTCCCTGACCGCGCGCCCGACTCGCTACACGGCTCTGTAACGTTATATGCCATCTCCTGGCGCATGCCGGAGATGGCCTACCTTTTTTCAACACAGGATTACCATGGCAAAAGTCATTTTGGGCAGCCGCCCTGATACCGTATCTCTCAAGGTCAAGTTCGAACATCTCGACGGCACGAAAGATGTTATTCGCATTGACTATATTTACCGGACGCGTCGGGAGTTTGCCGAATTTATTGATGCCAATATCGCACAGGCACGTACTCAGTCCGAACAAAATCCGGTAATCGCTACAGGAGATGTCGGCGAGATCAGTCAAGTGCAGTGGATTGACAAGCTCGACAGTAACCGTGCAGATTACCTGATGCAGATTATGCAAGGGTGGGACTTGCCCCAGACGTTTGATCGCAGCAATGTTTTACTGTTGATTGATGAGTATCCGCAGGTTGTTGAGGCGATTACTCAAGCCTACCGTCAGGCTATTTCCGAGGGCCGCTCGGGAAACTGATCAAGGCTGGTCAGGTGCTGCATACGCCGGACCCCGACGCTGATGCACTGGCCGGCCTGGGACTGTCCATGGAAGATTTCGAGGGTGATACAGCCTTTGAAGTCTGGCCAGAGAGCTGGCCGGCCATTGATCTGTACATGCGCAACTGGACACAATGGCGCCATGGCCCTGGAGGTGCATCCGGACTCGACTATATGGTGTTCTTTTCAGATCTGGATCGCCAGGGGGTGGTCGGAGAAGATGCCGAGATTATTATGGCTGACATTAGGCTGATTGAGGAAGGTGCTTTGAAGGCTATTTACTCACGGCAGTAGCTATGAAGTGGCAGCATGAAATTGAACACGATGGCACTTATGATGCCTGACTGTTTTTTATTGATTTCATCTTGAGCCCCGCTTTGTCGGGGTTTTTATCTGGCCACGGCTCTAGTCGTGGTTTTTTTATGGGCACTTGAAATGACTGATCAAACGATTGCTGCCTCGCAAGAAGCATACATTAAGCTATCGGCTGTCACGAAAAGAATAATTAGTGATGCGGAGCAGCTTGTCATGAATCTGGGGCGTTCGTCTGCAGAAATTCGCTTGATGGGTGCGGCAATGCAAGGGATTCCATTGCAGTTTCTTGAGGAGGCTCGCCAGCAGGTTGTTTTGTTCCGTCACCAAATGGCGGAGGCAACACAAGAGAGTCTCAACATGGCAGAACAGGAAAAGCGCTTTGCTGCTGAGCGATCACTAATTGATGGGCTACAAAACCGGTCTGATGCAATAGGAAAATCCATTGCAGATATTTTGGAAATGCAGGCCATGTCGCAAAGACTGGTTGATGAAAGCACTCTGTATATTACGAATTTGCGTAATCAAGAGTCCGCTCTTCGCTCTGGAGGGGGGGCGTTCAATGAGTACAAGGACGCGGTCGTTGCTACCATAGGTGCTGTGCATGATCTGGCACAAATCATGGATTCTCTTGCCGCTTTACGGGAGGGGAAACTAACCCAGACATTTGGTGCGGCGATCCCCGCTGTGCAAGCCTTGGGCGGTATCCTGATGGGCATGGTTACGCCGGTCAGTGTTGCTGCTGCAGCAGTCGCGGCACTTGGTGTGGCTGCTTATAGCGGATCTCAGGAAATGAAGGAGTTGCAGACACATTTGACCATGACGGGTGGTTCGCTTGGCGTGACCTCAGATCAGGTATCCGACATGGCAGCACGTCTGGATGCCCTTGATGGGGTGACGCGTAACAGGGCGGTTGAGGCGTTGACGGAGATCGCCAAGACAGGACGGATCTCGGGAGAGCAGCTTGAATTGGTAGGTGAGGTTGCCCTGCGAGCGAATCAGATTCTTGGTAAAGAAATAGAGACGACAGTTAATGAGTTTTCAAAGCTGGCAGAGGATCCAACTCAGGCGGCAGTCAAACTGAACAACACCTACAATTTTCTGACGACTTCTGTATATGATCAGATCAGAGCTCTGGAAGAGCAGGGAAATAAGCAAGACGCTGCACGGCTCGCCCAGGAAACTTACGCTAGTGTGACCAATGAACGATTACGCGAGGTGGGGAGCCAGTTGGGATATGTGGAGCGCGGATGGAATTTGGCTAGGAATGCAGTAAAAGAGTATTGGGATGCAGCCATGGGGGTTGGGCGTCCCGCCACTGTTTCCGAACAGATTCAGGGGTATGAGGATGACATCAGGACGAACACGGAAACCCTGGAAGACTTTGGCTTTTCTGCCCTCTCCACGTTTGCTCAAATAGACAAGGCGATGATAAGTGAGAACGCCAAAGGTGCCGCCAAAGGTGCGCTTGGCAGGATTGATGAAGCACACGAACGGATCGCACGCCTTATGAGGGAAGATGCCGGGGCAGACTTTACCGCAGGAGCCCAGGCATGGGGGACCAATGAAATCAAGCGCCGGCATGCCGCTATGGATGAGTGGTCCAAGATCCATGAGGGCAACCTTTCCAGACAGACAAAAATAGAGATTGAGATTGCTCGCATCCGAGAAACGGGCATTGCTGCCGGCAAGTCTGAACTGGAGATTGAGGGCCAGATTGCCGCCTACCGTGAGCGAAATAAGCAGACAGGTGCCGCTGGCCGTGGGGATGCTGCTATGTCGATGCTTGAGTCTATGCGGCAGCAAGAGGTGCTTCTCCGTACACAACTCAGTGGTACGGATCAGTTGATGTCATCTCAGGTTGAGATGGCGAGCCTTGAGCAGCGGATTGCTGATATCAAAGGTAAGCAGATTCGCACGGCAGATGACTTGTCAATTTTGGCAGCTGAAGACCGCTTGCGTATGCAGTTGGAAACCAATGTGGCGCTGGAAAAAGAGCTGCAGACTCGTGAGGATGTGCAGAAATTCCAGCAGCGTGCTGCCCAGGTGCATGAGCAGATGAGCCTGGCCCGGGACAATCAGAATGAACAGTATCAGCGACGTCTTGATAGTTTCGATGTGGCTGGCAAAACCATGGAGCGTCAGCAGTCACAGCATACAATCTACAAGGAGTTTGAGGCGTATCAGGTGCAACTGTCTTCCGACGTTGATTTGGGGGTGGTTGGGCAGGAATTCTATCGCGAAGAGTCCGATAAGATTCAGACCGAGTTACAGCGTCGTCTTGCGATGGATCGTAGTTATTACGATGAGGTGGATCGCCGTCAGGCGAGCTGGTCGCTTGGTGCGCGGCAGGGCTTGATAGCTTATGCGGACGAAGCCTCCAATGTATTCCAAAACGTCAGTAGCTTGGCGACCATGTCTTTTCAGGGCATGGAGGATGCCTTGGTACAGTTTGTTCTCACGGGCAAGCTGTCATTCAGTGACCTGGCGAACAGTATCGTCCAGGACATGGTGAGGATCGCGGTGCAGCAGTCGATTACTGCCCCCCTGGCAGGGGCACTTGGCAATCTGATGAAAGGTTGGTTCAGCCCGTCTGTCAGTATGCCAACCGGGGGGATCTCACCTGGGAGCAGCGGTACTGGCTTTACGGGTACGGGCGGGCTTGGATTGCGGATTCCTAATGCGCTGGGTGGTGTTTACGATAGCTCCAGCCTGTCCCAGTTTTCGGATGGCGTCTACAGCAGTCCGAAACAGTTTGATTTTGCCAAAGGGGTAGGTGTTTTTGCCGAAGCAGGAACGGAAGCAATCATGCCGTTGTCCCGCAGTACCGATGGCAGATTGGGGGTCCGGGCAGAACTACCCCGAATGCATGCTGGGCAGGCGTCAGAGCCACAAATCAATGTCAACATCCAGGGAGCCTCAGGGGCCCCGGAAGTAACTGCCAGTAGAGATCAAAGCGGAAATCTGAATATTGATCTGATCTGGAAACAGGTCAGTAAGCAGATGGCAGGGGAAATGGTCAGCGGTCAGGGCCAATTTGTTCGATCCATGGAGCGCAGGTACGCCCTGACTCCTAAATTGGGGTGATATATGACAATTCCTACTTGGCCTTTAGGCCTTCCATACCCATTGCAGGATGGATTCCAGCGTCAACCGAAGGCACCGTTTGTTCGGACTGAAATGGACGGCGGCATGGCGCGTACTCGTCGCCGTTTTCGTGTTTTTCCGATTACGGTTTCTATCAGTTTTTTTTTGAATCGTGACGAGTATGACGTATTCATTGGATTTTGTCGGGATACGATCCATGGTTATAGCGACTGGTTTATGGTAACAATAGACGGGCCTGGTGGCGTTGGGCAGAAACGAGCCCGTTGGCTGGAACCACCTGGTGAGACCAAGGTTGGAGAGGGGCACTGGCGCATATCGGGCCAGATTGAGACGATGAGTAACTTTTAACCGGTACACGCCGGTTTTTTTATGCCTGGAGATATTGTGGAAAAAATCACGCAGATGCTGATGAATAACGCTGGTCAGCGTTTGACTGTTGAGTTGATCAATGGGATGAACCACACCATCAAGACCGAGTTTGACAGTCTGGCAGTCCAAAATTGTGAATTACAAGAGCGTATCGATGCATTGATAGCAGGGCAGCCGCAGGAGAAACAGTAATGGCCTGGTATCGAACTGGAACGGTTGGTGTTACGGCAAACAGTACGAATGTGGTAGGAACAGGAACTGCCTGGATCGAGAATGTGCGTGCGGGTGATGGCCTGCAGGGGCCGGATGGGCGCATGTACGAGATTACGAAGGTCTCCAGCGATACTGCGTTGTCGATTACCCCTGACTATCAGGGAGGAACAGAAAGTGGGCGGGCTTACTGGATCGTGCCGGTGCTGGGTTACACGAAACGATTGGCTGATCGGGCTGCTGAACTGATTGATATCTATGCAGGCATCGAACCGTCTGATGTACTGCTAAAAAGCAAAAATCTAAGTGATTTATCAAATAAAACTGAGGCCCGCCAGTCTCTGGAGCTTGGGCGACTCGCGGTTCTGACTGAAGGTAGCTCAGTCGAAGATAAAGCTGCGGCAAGGTCTATATTGGCTTTAGGGACTGCTGCGGGTTCTGATGTGACGACCAGCGCTACTGATCAGACGATCGGGCGGATGCTGAAGTTTAACGACTTTGGTCTTGGTGGTTATTTGAATGTGCCCGCAGGGAATGTCTTGACGCACGACTTGCCTACGGGGAATTTTTATTGTGCTGGGAATACTGGGCTTCCCGCCGGTGTTGGTACTTATGGGTTTCTGGATGTGAAGCGTTTCAATACGAATTACCGTCAATTAACCTATAGGCCATGGGACACGACGTCCGCGTGGGCCAATGCTTTCTCAAATGGGAGCTGGACTGGCTGGAAGCAAACGTATAACGAAAGCTCTGTTGTGTTCACTGAAAATGTGAACGGTCGCAGTTGGCGATACCCGGATGGTTTGCAAATATGTGAAACGCCTTTTAATACTTATCCTGCAACGTCCACTACGACTTCGTCTGGCTCATTTCCACAGTCATTTCTGGCAGGTCAGCGGGCCACTGTGAGTGCGTGTGTTGTACCAACGAGCAATTATGACCCGACGTGGACCGCTTGGGGCGGTGGAACAAGCTGGAGCTTTAGGACTGAGCGCAATCTGCCAGGAAACGTATTTTCAATATTTGCCATAGGACGGTACAAATGATCATTACGCTGATTCCCCGCGGGCAGTCTCGCGACGAGCCAAACCCGTTGGATGCACTTACTCTCGAGCGTCAGGGGCAGACACTGGTCATCAATGGTGACCCCTTCGACTTTTCTGTGATTTCGCACGGAGCCACGCTGCCGGATGGTGTTGGCGCTACTGGCTGCGCATACATCATTGGCGACATTGAGCGAGACGAAATCGGCAAGCTACATATTGCGCTGGTACTGCCACACGCTGATGGAAACAATGCCTCGCATGAAGCCCGGTTTCCGCAGCCGATCATTGTTACCCATGATGGGCCGATTGCGTTGCCTGACACCGCTTGGCCCCCACAGTTTGAAATACCCGCCTTCGAATCTGAACAACACAATGGAGCCGTATATGAGCAAGATTGATCTTTCAGGTTTGCGCACGGCAGAGCAGAAAGCTGAAACTGCCGCACGCGCTGATCAAGAGCGTATTAATGCAATGGCAAGGCAATATTTGTCTGATACCGACTGGTATGAAACTCGGGAGCATCGGGAGGGCAAGCCCATCCCGACAGAGGTGCTGGAGTCTCGCAGAAAGGCCAGGGCTGCAGTTA